>JAZNUA010000001.1:0-11248 GCA_045592045.1 Congzhengia sp.
TAGCACCGATTGCTGCAAAGCAGGGCGGTGTAAACAAGTTGAACATAAGGTAGGCTAACGCTGCTACTTTAGTGATAGCAAACACAGTTGCAACCTCTGCACCTGCACCCTCCATAAGAGCAAGCTCCTCTGTGTCAATTAAATTTTCCAGCCCCACAAAGCAAACCGCCAAAGTGCCCACAACATTTTCCTTTGCGATAAAGCCTGTAATCGCAGCTGCTGCCATTTGCCACGAAAGCACACCGACAACAGGCACAAGTAAATACGCAAAAGGCCCTGCAATAGAAGCTAAAATTGATTGGTTTGCACTTTCTGCCACAGTAAAGTTCCAGGTAAATGTCTGCATTATCTGTACTGCTGTGTTACAAACAAGTATAATAGTTGCAGCTTTTACTATATATGCCCAGCCTCGCGAGCACATAGATTTTACTGCGCGCCAAAGACTTGGAACTTTGTACTCGGGAAGCTCTATAATAAAGTATGATTTCTTTTTATTGTTGCCTGTGATTTTATTGATAAGCAATGCACCAAAGAAAATTACAACAATTCCTGCAAAGTACATCAACGGGCCAACCCAGGGCGCCTCCCCAAAAAATGACCCTGCAAAAAGTGCAATAACAGGAAGCTTGGCACCGCAAGGCATAAATGGAGCAAGCATAGCTGTTGCTCGTCTTTCACGCTCGTTCTTTATGGTACGACAAGCCATAACTCCAGGGATTGCACAGCCTGTTGTAATAACAAACGGGATAACTGACTTACCTGATAAGCCTACTTTTTTAAATATCGGGTCTAATACCACCGAAACTCGCGCCATATATCCACAATCTTCTAATAGCGCTATCAAAAAGTACATTACCATAACTAAAGGTAAAAAACCAATAACTGCAATTGCACCACCAATTACACCATCTACCAAGAGAGCAGTGAGCAAGGGATTAGCATTTTCAAAGAATGTTGCAACCCACTCCTTGAATCCTTCTAACCAAGCGCATAAGGTATCTGCAATCATTGGCCCCAGCCAAGCCTGAGAAATATAAAATACTAAAAACATTGCAACAGCAAAAATAGGTATACCCAGCCATTTGTTTGTCAAAACTGCATCAATTTTGTCCTGAAAGTTCTTTTCGTTTGTGCGTACAGCTCTTTTTTCAACTGAAGCAACAACACTATTTACGAAAGAAAATCTCTCTCTGTCTGCCATTTCTACAGCTTTTTTGTTTGTCAAATCGATTTCCTTTTGTATATATGGTGACTTTTGCACTTTTCCTATTACAGAAACAGCAGTGCTTATCATATTTTTCAACCCTTCTGATGAGGTTGAAACTGTTTCAACTACGGGACAACATAGTCTTTTTGACAACAGCTCTGTGTCGATTTTATTCTTCTTTTTTTCGTTAATATCGGTTTTGTTCAACGCTACAACAACAGGAATGCCAAGCTCTAAAATCTGCGTAGTAAAAAATAAACTTCTGCTTAGATTTGTGGCATCAACAATGTTAATAATCACATCTGGATTTGATGTTTTAATATAGTCGCTTGTGATACTTTCCTCCGATGTAAATGGGGACATAGAATATGCGCCCGGCAGGTCAACTACTATAAGCTCATCTTCTCCCCGATAATATGTTTTCTTTATTGCACTCTCCTTTTTATCTACTGTAACACCTGCCCAGTTTCCGACTTTTTCATTTTTGCCGGTAAGTGCATTGTACATCGTTGTTTTACCGCTATTCGGATTTCCTGTCAAAGCGATTCTCATATTGTCATTTCCTCCTCATTTTATGTATAAGTATAATGCGAGTTAGTTTTAACTAACTATTATTCAAAAAAGTAATCAGCACACTTGTTGCATTTATCTTAATTATATGATAATAGCTTCCGCCAACTGATTGTCAATATTATATCTGCCATCCTTAATAGAAACTATACAACTGTTATTCTGCTTTTTAATAACGGTTATCGGTTCTCCGCTGTAACAGCCCAATGAAAATAAAAAAGCATCTAACTCCTCATCGTCTGTCTCAATTTTAGTAATTATATATTCAATTCCTTCTTGTGCATCCATTAAATTCATATATATCACCTTTTTTCGACCCATTCTTTCATAATTAGTCAAGACTAACTCTATATTAACAAAAAAATTAGTCTCGACTAACTGTAAATTATCTTACCATAATATTCCCTGCTTGTCAATAGTTTTTTAAAAAAGAGAGGTATTTTATACCTCTCTACACTATCTGCTCTAAAATTTTAAAAACCAACGGTATTGTCAAACAGGAAAAAAAGTGTGACACAAGTGCTAAGCCTGCCGCTACTCTCGTGTCTCTTCCGAGTGCTCCGGGAATAACTATCATATTTAGCCCCAGAGGCATTGCAGCTACACATACTGCACATATTGAAAGATTCTTTGGAAGATGCAAAAGGTAAACCGCTAGAAGAATTATTGCTGGGTAAAGCACCAGCTTTATTGCAGTTACAAAATATATGCTTTTGTATTTAATATTTTCTCCCAGTTTGTTTCTGGCTATTGTCATACCCGTCAGGAGCATAGCTATAGGCGACATACAATCTCCTAAACTTTTTACAAGGCTGTCAGCAAATTTCGGCACGGGAATTTTAGCAATACCTATAATCATACCGACAATCATACCGATAAACATAGGGTTTATAAGGTTTTTCAGTCTGGTTTTAATTGTGGGCTTTTTGTCCGTATCTCCCAACAAAAGCACCGGTGTGCCCCAGATATATATGCATATCCAAAGCACACTTGTAAATAATAAATACTCTAAAAATACATCAGGAAATAAAACGCTTACAATTGCATTTCCCATAAAAGCAAAATTTGAAAAGCTTAAACCATAAGTATAAATATTTCTTAAATACTTGTCCCTGGTAATCACTCTTGAAAATAAAATGGAAAGAGGAATAATAATCAATTCAATGGCAACACTGCCTAATATGATATTCCTCATGCTTCCTAATAATTCTATTGTGAACTTTTCCATAAATGTTCCCATAACAAGTGCCGGGATAAAAATGTATATTTCAAGCTTTGAAAGTATCGTTTCCGTCCCTTTTGGAACAATCTCATATCTTGCCAAAATGTATCCTATTGCAATCAACAAAAACAAAAACGCCATCTGGTTGAGTGTTGTAGTAAATATCATAATATACAGACATTTAATGTCCTTCCTCCAATTAACTGTTACACTGCTTATTATGTAGATCTTTACCACAAAAAATACATAGCGTCCCAATATTTAATATTTTATTTTCTCGCTACACCTGTTTTACGGGCTGCTTTTGCAACAGCAGCTGCGACTGCTTTGCCTACCCTTAAATCGAATGCTTTAGGCAAAATGTATTCTGAATTCAGCTCATCATCTGTTATGAGTTCGGCAATAGCGTAAGAGGCTGCCATTTTCATTTCCTCATTGATGTCTGACGCGCGTACATCTAATGCTCCCCTGAAAATTCCCGGAAACGCCAAAACATTGTTGATTTGATTTGGGAAATCCGAGCGACCAGTACCAACAACAGCTGCACCTGCCGAAAGTGCCACATCGGGAAAGATTTCAGGAACAGGATTTGCCATAGGAAATACAATCGGCTTGTCTGCCATTGATTTTATATTTTCTTCGGACACAACATTCGGTACAGAAACACCAATAAATACATCTGCGCCGCAAAGAGCATCAGAAAGAGTTCCCTGGATTTTTTCAGGATTTGTCTTTTTGCTCATTTCGGTATGCGATTCGCTGAGACCTTCCATACCCTCACAAATAACTCCAAACCTGTCACACAGTATCAGGTTCTTGACACCTAATCTTAAAAGGTGGTTAGCTATCGCAGTTCCTGCACTGCCTGCACCGTTTATTACCAATTTTATTTCATCTATTTTTTTATCTACTACCTTAAGGGCATTGATAAGTGCAGCAGCCACAACAACCGCCGTTCCGTGCTGGTCGTCATGAAATACTGGGATATCACATATATTTTTAAGTCTTTTTTCAACTTCAAAACATCTGGGAGCTGCAATATCCTCAAGGTTAATACCGCCGAAGCTGCCTGAAATATTATATATTGTCTGCACAAGCTCGTCTACATCTTGCGTCTTTATGCAAAGAGGAAATGCGTCTACATCTGCAAATTCCTTAAATAAAACACACTTACCTTCCATAACAGGCATTCCTGCTTCAGGACCTATATCTCCTAACCCCAACACAGCTGAGCCATCAGTAATAACTGCAACAAGATTCCATCTTCTTGTAAGCTCATAAGATTTTTCTATATCATCCTTTATTGCAAGGCAAGACTCTGCAACACCAGGAGTATATGCAGTTGACAGGTCTTCGCTGTTTTCTACCTTGGCACGAGAAACTACTTCTATTTTTCCCTTCCACTCATAGTGTTTGTTTAACGATAATTCCTTGATATCCATTTTTTCTCCTTACAATCCTATTTTTTGTATTATTATAATATCTGACTTTTAACTTAATTTGCATATTCGTCGCACAAAGGAGTTACCCGTTCTAAGTTCTCCCAGAAGAAGAGCTTATATTTTTCATTGGAGTATGACGACACATCAAATGTCTTACTCTCATACGCATTAAAACTTAATTCAGAGTTACCGCCAAGCAGTATCATTTCTTTCAGGCAATTATTTTCAGTGTAAGTTGCAAGGATACACATGCCAGTCAGACCGTTGTGCGTATTATTTGTAAAGATAGCTGTCCCTTCCTTTACATCTATTGATATTTCAGGATAAAGTTCGGTCAGATTTAAAGCCCCGTCATACACCTGGTAGAAAATATCAGTAAATCCGTCTGTTGTAAATTTCGCTGTACCTGATTTTGCCTCGATATAGTAATCGCTGATAATGGCAAGTTCATCAGCAGTGATACCCCATCTTGATACTACACTTACATTGTAATTGTCTTTAGCTGTAAAATACACATAATTCTTTCCGCTTTCGTTATTCACATAAATCTGTGTAATGTCTGCTTTTTCATTGTCTGCTACAGTTTCTACTTCAAATATATACTTATTTTTCCCTTCAGTGTCATAAGGAAGTCTTAACTCCACTTTAATTACAGAACCCGGAGTAACATCATTAACGAGCATTTCTTTCATAAAATAACCGCACAGATACTTTTTATTGACGAAAGAATCTTTAAACATCAGCTCGCCATCCACCCAAACAGTCATAAATGCATTTCTGTCGGTATTAACACAAGCTCTGACAGGAAGATTAATTGCGCTTGTATCAGGGTTTTCCGAAATAGGTAACACAAG
The DNA here is from genome assembly GCA_045592045.1 of Congzhengia sp. Taxonomy (GTDB): domain Bacteria; phylum Bacillota; class Clostridia; order UBA1381; family UBA9506; genus Congzhengia. Next base: position 5,296 of record JAZNUA010000001.1, read on the forward strand.
CTTATCTCCCTCTGTTGCCGCTAACATAGGTATGTAAAAATTCGCTTCTTCGTCCATAGCTAACACCTTGAATTTTTTAGCTGTTTCGTCACTTGATATAATGGGCTGAGCTGCCCAGTCTCCATAAAATCGAGTAAATGGAATACCAACATCACAGTTTTCTGCAGAGGATGAAAGTGTTATTTTACCATCAATGAAGAAGCCATTTACCATTACAGTTTCAAGATATGCTATGTGGCTGTCGCTAAGCATTACTGACAAAGTTACATCTTTGCTTTCGCCTGCAGGAACAACTACTTCGTCTGCACCTACAAACTGAGATGTAAGCTTTCTGATTCCGCAACATCCATAGCCACGATTTCCGTAGTTTTTATAATCATCACTTGACATTTCAAGGGAAACTTCATTAAAGGTTACATCCTCATCGCCCAGGTTATATGCTGTAAATGTCACATCAAATGCTTTTTCCGTACCTGCTCCGCAGTTCAGCTTTGTTTCACCTGTGGTTTTGTCCTTTAAGACTACTGCAGTTGTCATTGCCCGGTCAATCTTCATAAGTCCTGAACCGACCTTGCGGACAGATGAAATTGCACCATTTTTTTCATATACTGTCTCGGCAGTTGATGTAAGTAAATTTTTAATCAACATAACCTTATTGACCTTCGTATATTCAGGAAATTTTTCCTCAACATACTGACTCATCAAAACTGATGCACCTGCTACCTGTGGTGCAGCCATAGATGTACCTGAATTGTACGCAAATGCATTTTTCCCTGAACGCGCTGACAATACATCTCCACCTGGGGCAGAAAAATCTACTGTAATGTCTAGCATATCGCTGCTTCCGTAAGAGCTGAAAGCACTTGCAACAGTACTATCACTCATTTTTATAAAATCCTCTGTCGCGGGAAAAGCAACTGTTTCTGCTGAAGAAATCTTTTCATATGAGCTTTTAGTAATGTAAAAAGCAGGATAAAGCAAGCTCGTTCCTGAGTAAGACAAATAATCCTGATAGCTTACAACTACCACCGCTGCCGCTCCTGCCTCTTTTGCAGCATCGGCATAATATTGAACTGATTTATTTAATATATATTGGTCAGGCATGGAAATTAGTGCGGCTTTTCCTGTAACATTTGCCGCTTTTATTTCTTCCGCCGTACCGCTTCCGCAATCTACAAGCTCAAGTGCTTCCATAGCTGTTTCTGTACCAAGCACAACACAGGGATATTTGTCTCCTTTGTCATCTGTGATGTAATATTTATAAGCACAATCACTTTGAACAGAGCCTACCTTAGTAGAATATAAATAGTTTTCATTGTCAGATGTGCTGTAATCAGGTGATGCAACATCTAACGACGCTTTATCCGAATTTCCGGCTGCAAAAATCACAGAAGTACCTCTGTTTCTGATGCTTTTTACCGCTTCATTCATCGGACCTACACCGTTAAACTCGCTGAAATAATCTGAGCCAAGGCTGAGATTTACTGCATCAACATCAAATTTTGAAACATCCTCAAGAGCTCTTATCATATTTGATGTTTTTACTCCGCCTTCCGCTTCACCTACTGCAAAAAACAATATCTGTGCCTCCGGTGCAATACCTGACAAAACTCCATCAAAAATAGAAACTTCGCCACCTGCAGCAATACCTGCAACATGAACGCCATGAGTATTTGTAGCTGTAAAAGAAGCACTGTTTGCAGCATAATTATAAGCAAAAGGTATTTTTGCATTTCTGTACGCCTCGACAGCTGTAGCAGCAATATTCATTTCTTCAGTAGTCAAAATATCTGCTATATCTGTTTTACTGTATTTTACTGCTGTTTCGTCCTTCACATTAAAATATATATGCTCAGGTATGATAGTGCTGTCAATTATGGCAACAGCACGACCTTTGCCGTTATAGCCCTGTTCGTAGGCATAGTCGGCTGCTATCATCTTTTTTCCATTTATATCTGCTACTGTGTAACTTGTGTCGGTATCAGAAGCCGATGCTATACCCCCTGCAGTCTCTTCATTTAAAGTTTCAGGTTCAACCACACTTAAAAGTTTGTCCTCATAAACTCCTTTGACACCATCAATAGTTTCTATGAACTTTTTAGTTTCATAATCACAAGTAATTGTAAAACCATTTATTACATCAGTAAACGAATACTCTTCCTGACTTGTACGGAGCGAAAATGTACTAATACCAGGAATCTGTGCCTTAATATTTGACTGTAGCTCCCTTAAATACTCACGCAAGCCATTCTTGTATTCATCAGTTTCGCCATTAAAAAATGCAGGTCTCTCCTCAGAATAAAGAGCAGGTTCCTCCAGCATTACTATGTACCTTGTCTTTTTTGCTTCTTCCCTGTATTCTTCTGCATAAGCCGTTATGCCAAACATCATTCCAACAGAAAGAAGCATAGCTATTATTCGTTTCATTACAATGTTTTTCATACACGATACTCCTGTCGTATTTTATTTTGCTTAGATTAAAATAAGATTTTCCATATGTAAACCTCGTAACTCCAAAATGTACTATTTATTAATTGCGGGACAGATGGTTTAGACGCAAACCTTTTTAGCTACAACTCTTGTCAAGTCAGTCAAAAAATCACAATTTTATATCAATAATCATATTATATACAAAAAGACTGTAGGTGATTTTTATATTTCGTAATTCAATATTAAATATCAAAAAGCGTCCTTATGCATTTGCAAGAATCAAAGGTAACAATGAATATCCGCATATTGACGGCATTGTTCTTTTTTATAAAGTGCAGGAAGGTGTACTGGTTTCAATTCAAATAAAAGGGTTGCCCATATCAGATGATATTTGCAAAAAACCAATATTTGCAACTCACATTCACAGCGGAGACAGTTGCACAGGTAATGACACCGACCCATTTGCAGATGCCATGACACACTATAATCCCTATAATTGTGCACACCCCTACCATGCAGGAGATTTACCACCTATATTTGGTACCGACGGTTTTGGCTTTTCTGCTTTTTTGACAAATAGATTTTCCCCCGAAGAAATAATAGGAAAAACTGTTATAATACACTCCGCACCCGATGACTTTACAACGCAACCATCAGGTAATTCCGGTATAAAAATCGCTTGCGGTGTAATTTCTGCTATATATTAAATGTTTGCTGATTATTATATACTTTTTGGACTCGTGTCAAGTCAGGCTTAAAAATTATTTAAAGCTTATTATTTGACCGCCTTTATACTTTAAAGTTCCTTTGTCCTTAATATTATAATTTCTGTATGAAAACTCTGAAACAGGAAAAGAAAGCTTTTTCTCACTTGTAGAAAACACAACAATATAATGTTCTCTTTTTAGTGTGCCATGTATCTTGGAAACCGAATTGGCTTTATATTTATCAAAGACCTCAGCCTTTACTGATTTTACAGGTGCATATTTGTTCCGAATAAGCTTAATTACAATCAAAATCCAGCATAACAGTATCAAGAGCATTAACAACATATTTATAACATTTGAAAACAAAACTCTCACCCCTTAAACGGAACAATTTTAGGCATTGCCCGATTTAGACTCCCTAAAATAATATAAGAGATATAAGGTTTAGATGCCAATTCTTTTAGTGGCAAGCTCGTGTCAAGTCGGGGCAAAAAATTTTTACCTTATACATTTTTCAAGAAAATTTTAATCATATTCACTCTATAAACCCATTTGGCATATTATGAAATGGAGGTGAATATATGAATACAACAAATTGTGGCTTTACAACCAGCTGTACGGGCAGAGTTGTTATTGCAAGCGTAATTATCGGTGTTTTGGCAGCATTTCTCCGCTTTTCTGCAGTGATAACAGTGACTCCTGTATTCTTGTGGGTATTATTTGGAATTGCTGTTGGTTTTTTGGGAATCATTCTTCTGGCTTCTTTTTCCCACAATTTTGAAAATAATGGTTGCTGTCAAAGCTTGGCGCAACTTCTGACAGGAATTTTGGGGACGATCCTAACTGCAGTAATTCTTCTTGGCATACCATTTGCTGCAACAAGTGTAATAGGGGCAATAATCACTGGACTTCTTCTGTTTTTCTTTTCTCTTCTTCTAACAAGTGCAACTTGTTTAATAACTTGCAGATTAAACTGTAATTAAACCAAAAGGGCGTGTCTCAACAAACTTTTTCAATTTTGGGGCACCGCCCTCTTTCTACATACAAAAAGACAAGCTTTTTTGCGAGATTTGGCATTTCTTAAATTTGGTTGGTGTAAAGACCGGACTAAAAAATTCCTAAAAATTTTCTGTTCGACTCGTAGGGTTATCAATACTAAAACCATAAATTTTTTATATATCTGTTGTTACATATTTTACTAAACTAGCAATTTGAGAATGGTCGCTAAAATCGCCGTCCGCATCACACAATTCTATCAGAAGTTTTTCCATTTCTGTAGGTTCTTTTTTGGAACGCATAATACTCTTTAAGGTTTTTAAGGCAGCTTTATGTACTGTGCTAAGCTCATCCATTATCATTTTGCCTGTAAAATTAAAAATTTTCATTCCCTCAGGCACACCGTTTTTAAAATTCTTCTCAATAACAATTTTGTCGTAATAATCACGACAGTCAAGGGGCGTAATACCGGTTGTAAAAACAGCAATTTTTTTATTTTTCAACCTATCCATATTTTTGGTAATAAGGATAACGCCGTTGATAATTTCTGCGTAAAGCCCTCCTCCATATATGATGGTATCATACTTTTCAAGTTCATCTATCTTAATTTCTTTTGCATCTGTTACCTTACAATTAAGCTCTTGCGCAATCCACTCCGCATAGGTTTTGGTTGAGCCGTATTTTGTTTTGTAAACTACAATTGCATTCATAAAAACACCTCATACATATTGATACATATAACTTATTTATGACTTACTATTTTATCCTCGATTTTTCATTGTTCTTCTAATGATTTTCTTTCATTCTTGAATCTTACAAGCGAAACTATAGCAGATATCATATTGAATAATTCTGCCAGAATTCCACCTAATGTAAAGTTGAAAATATTGTGTATCAGCCATGCAGGCGAAAGCATTCCCACCTGAAAATATCTTATTAACTTACCATTTTCATTCCACATAAATATACTCATTATTAAAAGTGAGATATAAGGGAGTGTGGTTAATATAACCTGGAGGATATCTCCATTAACCAAAGTAAGTGAATAAATATATGCAATCGTAAATAGCACCTCTACCAGAACAGGTTTCCATAGTTTTTTACTTTTCTTGGTATACAGCAAGCCTCTTACTAAAATCGTAAGGTTGAAAAGTGCCCCGCCATATGCACCTATAAGGAGAAAATTTATAAAGAACATCATTCCTCCTATGCCCTGTGTAAAAACCAGTTTTTTGCTGTTTTTGCATTGAAACGACAAAACAAATATTATTAGTCCAAATACGCCGAATATCTGCCCTATAATCTCTTTTACGGTCATTTTTTACCCCTTTAAAATGTTTTCTATTTTTATTACCAAGTACATTATATCATTAAAATAAAAGAATTTCAATTATTAATTATTCATAAGCAAAGCGGTTTAGTATTCAAAAATCCTGTCGCGAAATGAATGATTTTTTTGCATAAAAAATCGGAACAAGCGTAACTTGTTCCGATGTGGCTTTCACGCACATAATAGATGCATTGATTTTTAGTGAAATATCTCGCTTTGCTCGATGTGAAATAATTTACGCCGTAAATTGTGAAATAGAAAGCTTACGCTTTCTGTGAAATAAAATAAATCCTTTATCACACGCCGAAAGCGTATTTCACATTGCGTAGCAATATTTCACGCCCGAAGGGTATTTCACAAATCCTGAAAGGATTTATTTCGTTGAAAAAAGACTATTCCGAAGAATAGTCTTTTTTCTGGTAGAGCCGAATAGTTTAGATACCGTTTGCACAAAGTGCAACATCGTTGATGCGAAGCATCACATCATTTG
>JAZNUA010000002.1:0-7118 GCA_045592045.1 Congzhengia sp.
CATTATAACTCCCTTGTTCTTCAATATGTTTGACCGTGTCTAAGGTGTATGCAAAGCGCTCCGGCACTATGATTTCTTCCCCTTGCATAACCTTGATTTCTTTTGGGTAATATACATTGCATTCCACAAAAAGTACTGTTACAGCCACAACTAAAAGCACCAAAAAAATTTTTACTCGTTTCTTTATATTCAATTTACCACTCCCTTCGGTCCAATAAATAGTATTGACCGAATGAATGATTTTACTTTAATTATTTTTTGGAAAATCAGTTAAAGATTTAAAGGTATAGCCTTGTGCTTTTAGATCTTTTATTACTTTGTCGAGTATCTCGGCATTATCCTTAGATACTGCATGCAGTAACAGAATCGCACCATCGTGAACTCCGTCCATTATCTGATTATAAGCATATCCTGTGCCTTTTTGATTGTTTGTTTCCCAATCTTTATATGCAAAGCTCCAAAAAACATTTGTATATCCCATATCAGATGTTATTTTTAAAGTTCTTTCTGAATATTCGCCCATGGGAGGACGAAAAAACTTCATATCTTTACCTGTAAGCTCCTTATAGCTCTGCGTGAGATTTTCAAGTTCCAGCTTTAATTCTTCATCTGATATTGTCGGCAGGCTTGGATGATTGACTGTATGATTTCCTACAATGTGACCTTCATCTGTCATGCGTTTTATCAGTTCAGTTTCTTTTTTTATGTATGGGCCTGTCACAAAAAATGCCGCTGTTACATTATTGTTTTTTAATACATCCAGAATTTTTTCTGTATAACCATTTTCATATCCTTCATCAAATGTAAGATACAAGGTTTTTTCCTCGTCGCTTTTATAGATTGCTCCATATTTTTGCAACATTTCTATTGTAGACTTAGGTAGTTCGGGCGGTGCATTTTTATTTTTTTTCAATCCCCATCCTTGCTTTGCATCGACGGTTACTGCAACATCAGATAATACCGCTTCTGATATTTCTGTTTTAAAAACATTTTTATAACCGCAACCGCTAAGCAGAACACCTACAATAAAAAGCACAAATATTTTTTTCATTTTTACCTCCTAAAGCTTTTTTAATATTTTACTAACATTTTAATAAAATAATTACTTTTTAAAGTTGATTTAATTATTATGTAACATTTTTGGTGTATAATGATTTAAAGGGGTGTGATTTTATGCACATAAGAATAAATGGAAAGCGATATAAATTTAAACCTAACAAGAATACATTTACTATGGTTTTTGTAATAATATTACTTATTATCATTGTTGTTTCCCTTGGTTCTTGTAATAAGTATAATAAAAAAATTCAAGGTGCAGAATATGAGGATATCTATGTTAATCTCCCTGTATATCAGGTGCGTCCCTGCGTCACACCGGATGGTGTGCCAACCTGCAGTTACTTTGAGATTTATCCGCCTGAAAAAGGTGATAAAGTTATGTATTTGACCTTTGACGACGGTCCATCTTCAAAATCTACTCCACAAATTCTTGATGTTTTGAAAAAATACGATGTTAAAGCAACTTTTTTTGTATTGGGAACCAATGCCGAGAAGAACCCTGAGCTTTTAAAGCGTATAGCCAAAGAAGGACATGCCATTGCAAATCATTCTTATTCACATGTTATGTCAGAGATTTATGCAGATACAGATTCATTCATAAATGAAATCAACAAAGCAAAAGATGTTATTGTGAACATTGTTGGAGAGAAAAACTATGCTGGAGTCATTCGTTTTCCGGGCGGTGCCTTCAGAGAGGAGCATGCCGATATGAAAGAAGTTCTTTTGGAAAATGATATTCCCTATGTTAACTGGAACTGTTTAACAGGAGATGCAGAAACCCACAATCCAGTGGCGTCTGACCTTTATAATAAGGCAATTCGCACTGCAAGTGATGTAGGCAAGGATTCCTTGGTGCTTTTGATGCACGATACAAACGCTAAACCTGCTACCGTAGATGCCCTTCCTGCTATTATTGAACATTTTAGAGATGAAGGTTTCAGATTTGATGTTATTAAAAGAAAATAAAATGAGCAAAGCGGATTTTCATAATGAAAATCCGCTTAATCGCTTATTTACTTAATAATCGCAACCGCATCCGTGATGGTGTTGATGCTGGTGTCTGCAACCGCAATTATCATCATCAACACAAGGTTCAAAACATCTTTCCTGTGTATTAGCGCAAGTTATACGCGTTCTGGGCTCTGAGCGATATAAAGTATAATTATCACAACCGCAAGAGCGTCCGCAATTACAAAATGCATGTTTAATATTGTTTACTATTTTACAAATACAACACATAAATTTTACCTCCATATATTAGTGAGTTTCCTCATTGATATTATATGTCGATTTATGGAAAAGGTGCTTGAATTGTTGATTTTTGTTGTAAAATAATGTATAATAGCTTTATATTCTGACATAGAGGTGTATTCATTGTTTATAAGATTTTTGACAAAACTATTTATAAAAAATCACGATAATGTAACCAATCCGTCTGTTCGAGCTTTATATGGCGTTTTTGGCGGTATTTTGGGAATTATATGCAATATTTTGTTATTCATTATCAAATTCACAATAGGAAGTACAATTAAATCTGTCGCTATTATATCTGATGCGTTTAATAATTTGTCCGATATTGGTTCATCTGCCGTAACTATTATCGGCTCTAAGATGAGCAATCAAAAACCTGACGCCGAGCATCCTTTTGGTCACGGAAGAATCGAATATATCAGTTCTTTGATTGTGTCTTTTATAATCATTATGGTGGGATTTGAACTTGTAAAGACATCGTTTTTTAAAATATTAAATCCAGTAAACCCCGAATTTAATCTCATTTTGATGATTATACTTTTTTTGTCAGTTTCAATAAAACTTTGGATGTATTTTGCTATAAAATTTCTTGGAAAAAAAGTAAACTCCGATGTACTGCTTGCTACATCTGCTGACAGTTTAAACGATGTTTTTGCCACATCTGCAGTAATCTTATCCGTTATTTTATGTAAGTTTCTTCCGCCTGTTATAGACGGAATTACAGGTATGATTGTTGCAATATTGATTTGTGTAACAGGCTTAAAGTTAGCTTGGAGCACTATCGGTACTCTGCTAGGTACTTCTCCGGATCCTGAAATCGCTAAAAAAATCGCAGAAATCATATTATCACACGAAGAAATATTAGGAATACATGACCTTATCGTACACGATTACGGTCCTGGAAGAATTTTGGCATCTGTACACGCCGAAGTGTCATGCGAAAAATCAGCTATTATGCTACACGAAATCATTGATTCCTTAGAAGTGCGCGTAATGCAAGAATTAGGAATAGAAACCGTTATTCATACTGATCCGATTTTGACCAGCAGTGACATTGTGAATTGCACAAAGGAAACCATAAAAAATGTCTTAGCTGAAATAAATCCTGAACTTGATATGCACGATTTTCGTATGACAAACGGCGAAAACAGAATAAACTTAATATTTGACCTTGAAGTCCCTTTTGGTATGTCAGAAGATGATAAAAAAGAAACTCTCAAAAGAATAAATTCTAGAATTAAATCTGAAGATCCTCGTTATACCTGCGTAATCAAGCTCGATTATAAGCCCACCTATGATTTACCAAAATGCAAAATGTGACAAAAGTTCACAAAAAGTTCAATTCATATCATTGACTAATAGCCTCTGCCGTGTTATAATTAAAACAATTTGAAAGGGGTAATATGTATGAAATCAACAGGTATTGTAAGAAAAGTTGACGAATTGGGAAGAATCGTGCTTCCTATTGAGTTAAGAAGAACATTAAACATTGCAGAAAAAGACTCTTTGGAGATATATGTCGACGACGATAGAATCATATTAAAGAAGTATGAACCCACTTGTGTTTTTTGTGGTAATTCAAAAGATGTAATTTCGTTTAAAGGTAAAAATATTTGTCCTGTCTGCTTATCTGATTTAAAATAAATTATTACTTAAAGCACATTGAACTGTGGCATTTTGTCACAGTTCTTTTTTATTTAAAATACAAAAATGGGTGGTATTTTACTTAATTTTTTTGCTCTGCATAAAATAAAGCAATTTCGCTAAAAACTTATCTGACACAATATGTCTTAAAAAAACACTGATTTTATATAAAACTCCCGGAATTATAACTAATTTACCTGACAAAAATTTCTTAATTGCGTAAGTTGATACTGTTTTACTATCCATTATTATAAGATTTTTCATAGGCTCATTTTCATTTCCAAAACTGACGCCTGCTACTTTTTCAAACTCTGTGCTCACCGGTCCGGGACAAAGTACACTTACCGTAACATTGCTTTTTTCCCGTCGCAATTCCTCTGCTATGGACTGCGTAAGTCTCAAAACATAACATTTTGAAGCGTAATATGCAGAAAACAAAGGTCCAGGAAAAAAAGCAGCAATTGATGATACATTTAAAATTTTCCCACTGTTACGCTTTTTAAACTCTTGTAAAAACAACTTTGTAAGTATATGTACAGCACGGGTGTTTGTATCTATCATTTTAAGCTCGTCGTCTAAATCCGAACTGCAAAAATCTCCAAACACACCAAAACCCGCATTGTTGATTAAAATATCTACTTCGCTTGCATAGCGGGAAAGTTCTTTGCACTGCTCCGCATCCGAAACATCACAAGAAACGACAGTAACCTGGGTTTTTAACTCGTTTTTTAATTCCTGCAGGCGTTCTGTTCTTCTGGCTACGGCAATAATGTCATAGCCTTTTTCAGACAAAATATGTGCCATATCCCAGCCTAAACCTGAGCTTGCTCCGGTAATCAGTGCTTTCATAGTACATTCTCCCTTGTTTTCGATAATATATTTACAATAACTTGATTATAACACTAAAATAATATTAAAGCAACCACAAATAAAAACACCGCACCAATACAGTGCGGTGTTAATCTTTTATTATTCAGCGCTAAAAGGTAATAACGCAATATGTCTTGCTCTTTTGATTGCTTCTGTTAACTGTCTCTGGTGCTTTGCGCATGTGCCTGTAATTCTTCTGGGAAGAATCTTTGCACGCTCAGAAACATATCTTCTTAACTTAGCAACATCTTTGTAATCGATAAAATCTACTTTATCCTGACAAAATGAGCAAACTTTTTTCTTCATTTTACGGTTTCTAACCATTGGCTTTTCTGCCATTTTAATTAACCTCCTTTACAGTTGTCACTAAAAAATCATTTTAGAAAGGTAAGTCGTCCTCTTCAATAGGCATAAATCCGTCAATATCGCCAACAGCAGGTGCTTCGGGTTCTACGGGATACAAGCCTGAATTCGAGCCTGTATTCGGAGAATAAGGAGCCTGCGCTCCACCCTCGGATTTACTCTGAGCAAATTCCCACTGTTCTACTATAACTTCTGTTGCGTAGCGATTTTTGCCCTCGTTATCCTGCCAAGTTCTTGTCTGGATAGAGCCTTCTAATGCTATTCTGTTACCTTTTACAAAGTATTTAGAAATCGCTTCTGCACTTTGACGCCATGCAATACAGTTTATAAAATCTGCTTTTCTTTCTTCGCCTGCTTTAACAAATCTTCTGTCGCAAGCTACTGTGAAGCTGCAAACAGGAACACCTGATGTAGTAGCGCGAAGCTCTGGGTCTTTTGTTAATCTGCCTACTAAAATAACTTTATTCATAAGCCATTACCCTCCGTGCTAAAGCTTAGGCTTCAGCGTTTTTTTCGTCTTTTTTAATAATAATGCTTCTTAATAAGCCGTCTGTGATGTTGTAGATACGCTCAAGTTCTGCCGGGAAATCCGGTTTTGCACTGAAGTTAACTAAAACATAGTAACCTTCTGTTTTAAAGTTGATGGGATATGCTAATCTTCTCTTACCCCATTCGTCAACAGATTCGATTTCACCTGCGTTACTGATCAATGTTTTGAACTTATCAACAATACCCGCGATAGCTTCTTCTTCAAAAGACGCGTCAACTACAAAGATAGTTTCGTACTTATTGATTACTTCTGACATTCTTTACACCTCCTTCTGGTCTTTGGCCCTGAGCGCTTCTCAGAGCAAGGATAAAACTGCACACGCAGTTCCAGCTAATTATTATACATAAAACAAATTAGTTTGTCAAGTATTTTTTAGAGCTTTTCTACTATTGAATATACCATCTGTAAAGCCTCTTCGATTTTGGATGCATCTTTTGCACCCGCCTGCGCGCTTTCAGGCTTTCCACCGCCACCGCCGCCACAAACCTTAGCAACCTCACGAACGATATTACCTGCGTGGGCTCCCTTTTTTACCGCTGCCGCAGTAGCCATAGAGACAATGGAAACTTTGTCGCTATCACTAGATGCTAAAACTATAACGCCACAATCAAGTTTTGATTTAAACCCGTCACCTAAGTTTCTTAACGCATCGATGTTTGCTCCGTCAACTCTGCCACAAACTACTGTAATGCCGTTAATCTCTTTTGCATTATTCATTATTTCATCAGCAGCACCACCTGCAAGCTTTGCATTTAAGCTTTCGATTTTTGATTCAAGTGTTTTAATTTCAGCAACAACTGACTGAGCCTTCTTTACCAGATCACCGATACCGCACTTTAAGCTTTCGGCTGCTTCTGATATGGTTTTTTCTGCTTTTTTCAATTCTGCCAAAACGCCTAAACCTGTAACTGCTTCAATTCTTCTAATACCAGCGGCAACGCCTGTTTCGGCTACAATTTTAAACAAGCCGATTTCCGATGTGTTTGACACATGACAGCCACCGCAAAGCTCCATAGAATAATCTCCCATAGAAACAACTCTTACGGTGTTACCGTATTTGTCACCAAATACTGCTATCGCGCCCATTTCCTTTGCTTTATCTATGGGCATTTCCTCCCAGGAAACTGCAAGAGCTTCTAAGATTTTTGTATTTACTTCTGCTTCTGCTTTTGCCAATTCTTCTTGTGTTACTGCTCTGTCTAAAGTGAAATCAAATCTTAATCTGTCACAAGATACATAAGAGCCTGACTGCGTAACATCATTGCCTAAAATATTCTTTAAAGCTGCATCTAAAAGGTGTGTAGCACTATGGTTTGCCTGAATCATTTTTCTTGTTTTTTTGCAAACCGAAGCCTTTACCTTATCCCCTGCCTTTATATCC
>JAZNUA010000003.1:0-13169 GCA_045592045.1 Congzhengia sp.
GGGTGCTTACCTGTTTCTAAAACCATCTTAGCAGAGCCTAAAACCGATTGTGCAGCAAGCTTGTATGCTGTTTCTCTCGGGATGCCGCCTGTTACTCCTGCATCTGCCATAGCCTCTATCAACATAAAGACATAAGCAGGACTCGAACCGGAAACTCCCGTTACAGTATTTATCATATTTTCCGACATTACTTCTGTCTTACCCACGGCATTAAATATGCTGCAAACCTTAGACAGTTCTTGGACTGAAATATTTTCATCGGGCTTTGCTATTACAGTCATTCCCTCACCAACCTGAGCCGGAGTATTTGGCATAACTCGTACTACTTTGGCTGTTTCTCCCAATATGGACTTTATTTTTTCTACAGAAACTCCTGCAGCTATAGATATAAATACCTTACCTTTTATATCATGGTTTGACAATTCTTTTAATACGCTGCTCATTATGAAAGGCTTAACTGCCAGAATTATATAATCACACAACAGTGCTGCATTATTATTGGTAGATGTTATAATTTCACTGTCGTATTTTTGCAAACTTTCGCCATTTATATCGCATACGGTGATATCGCTTTTTTTACACAGACCCGATTCCGTTACACCATTTACTATGGCACTCGCCATATTACCGCCGCCGATAAATCCTATTTTCATAAGTATTCCTCATTCCTTTAAATTCACAAAAGGAACCGGATATACCGATTCCTATGAGATTATTTAGTTTTTTCTTTTACTTTTTCTTCTTTCACTTTTGCAGGCTTAGGCTCTTTTTCAATAACAACGCCGTCTACAAAAACATTTACCTTGCCAAGTTTGGCATCTGTCATCATTAAAATGTTTTTTCTGACAGCTTCCTGAACAGCCCAAGCTACTTCAAGAATTTTAAGACCATATACAACATTGATATGAATCTCTACATCGGTTATACCTGTTGCTTCGTCTGTGTTAATACGAACTCCTCTTTGGTTGCCTTTTTTTACGATAATGTCAACGATATCCTCAGCAAGTGTCGACACAACTGTTGCTCCCTTAACATCGCTTACTGCCTGAGATGCAATAGTCATTATAACTTCATGGGCAATCTTAACAGAACCGCTATTTTCCGCTATTTCAAATGTAATTTCTTTATCTGCCATTATGAATACCTCCGAATCTCTGTTATTCTTGGATACAATCATTATACCATCATTTTAAAGAAATTACAACACTTTTTTATTTTAATTAGGTTTTATCTCTATAATTTTTACTTGCTCGGGTGTACAACCACCAGTATCTGCCGCTATTTGCGTAATGTTTGCGGCGTCAATTTCGTTAAGTCCTTCTGTAAGCACAGCAATACTTGTTATGTTTTCGCCCATAAATACAATACATTCTTGATAGCCTTTTGCTTTTATAAGATTTTCTGCTTTTACTTCACAATCTGTAAACTTTGCCAGCAACTCTATCTGCGCCTTTGCATTTTCTTTTGATACTGCATCGGCTTCCTTAGAATTTAAAATTTCTGATAACATTTCAATTGATTCGTCACGCTTTTTTTCTCTGTCCATTTTTGCATTGGTAAAATAATTTGATGTAGCAGTTGTGTCATCACCTGACGAATTTACCATTTTTGCTTCACCCAGTTTTTTTGTTGCATTATTAAACATTACGGAAATATTCGGGTCTTCCCCGTTGTTTTTAACGCTTAAATTCAGATACCCTGCAACTCCTATAAGCAAAATCAATGTTACTGCTGCTATTTGTCTTTTTCTTACTACAAACATTCTGTTTTTGTCTTTTCTTCTTGATTTCATTTCATTACCTCTTTCTATTTTCGTTGTAATACTTCTATACGGTGACTTTTAACACCTAACAATGCCTGTACTGCCTTTATTATATTTTCTTTTATCTGAGGGTTGTCTGCACCATCAGCACATACCAACACACCTGAAATCTGCGGTGTTGTTTTTCGGGTTATCAGTGGGGTTTCACCTTGGTCTTTTTCGTTTTGGAATACATGGACCGTATCTACACTTTTTGTTGTTTCCTTTTCTTTGCCAGAGTAGTTTACACTTTCATCTGTTGCAAAATATGTATATCCCTCATCTGAAAGAGTTACCATCACATCAACCTTTCCAACACCATTTATATGAGAAATTATTTCTGTCAGTTCTTTTTCCAGTTCCTTCTTAAACTGGCTGTGTGTACATATATCACCACCTTGCTCAGTGGTGTTTTCATCTTTGTTTGATGGCAACATAATGAGTACTATCCCTATTATAAATATGATAATGAGCGTTTTAGTATTCTTGATATTTGCAAAAAAATGCAGTATTTCTTCCTTTATATTCTTTTTCATTTTTGTGTGATTTTCCCCTCCTCTATGTCCAGATAGTCTGATACAATTTTTACATATTCCATTGTATAAGGAGAAATTTCCACAGACTTTATCGTTATTGTCTCATTTTCTCTTTCCGTCAGGACAACTACAGAAAAATCAATGTTTGTTTTACTTTTTAACTCTTTTTGAGTTTTTTGTGCGAGCTCTTTTTCTAATTCCTCCATAAGATACGAATTTGTACTAAACTCCAGTTTTTCAAAATTGTTGTCATCAAAATCTACACTGTCAGAAATATTTAATAGCGGTGATAACAGTACCATTACTACTGTAATGCCTGTAAGCATATTTGCATATTTGCCAAACCGTTTCTTAGGCACTATCATAGAAAGCAAGCCCACAGACAGCACAACCGATGAAACAATTTTTATGTATTCTTTCATAACATCACCTACCAAATCCACACAGCATAGCAAGGCTTATTAAAAACATTACAGAAACCGACAGCATTACTATCACCACGCTTCCAATATTCTGCGCAAAGGCGTTTATTACTACGGATACTCTTTTGTCACCCGTTACAGATGTGATAGCGGACGCTATCTTAAAGCTTATGGAGATTGCACAGGCATTTACAAGGGGCACAATACAAATATATCCTACACCAATAACCCCTGTAATTCCCAAGGCACCCGTCATTGTCTTGGCACTCGATATTACAGTTTCCAAAGAGTCCGAAAGCGCATTGCCAACAACAGGCACAAAGCTTCCCACAGCGTATTTAAGGCTTTTTCCCGCCAAAGTATCAAGTCCTGCTGCCGCTTGAGTCTGAAGCCCTACAATCACTCCGTAAATTGTTATCATAAATCCTGTTCCCCATTTTAATACCTGTTTTAAAAGTGAATTTAATCCTTGAAGATATGGCGTTTCGCCTATTTTATCAACAACAGAAAAAACCATTATTACACATATCAACGGCAAAATAACACTCTTGCAGATGTATATAAATACCTGCATAGCGATAAATATGGTTGCTGCCGCACTGCTCATAGTCAAAGAATAGCTCGATGCAACAGTTGCGATAGGTGTCATAAGAGAGCCTATAAACAAAAGCAAATTGTCTATCGTCTCTGTTACAATCATCAGCACAGAAGAAAAGGTTTTTATAGAAATTGCCCCCACAACAGCAACTGATGCAAATGTTGCAATTTCGTTTTTCTCATCAACTATATTTGTTATTATACCTGCAATTACAGTAACCGCAACCAGCTTAACAATATTGGGTATATTATCCTTTATCCCGATGGTAAAAAGCGACACCAGTTTTTTTAATATTCCTGAAAAAGTAACATCAACCTTTCCCTGTAATACCTCATCTAAAGTTTTTTGTGCATCGTAATTCTCCACATATTCCACATCTTCTATAATACTTTCTGTTGTTTCCGCTTCTGCAATACAGGGCGTACACATCAACAGGCAAAAGATCATAATTATAATTATTTTTTTCATCTGCTTACTCATTTCCTTAATTACGGCAATATACTCATCAATTCCTGAAAAAAGCTGCTTATAACAGGGTAGATAACACATATACATATTACCTTTCCCACAAGCGTTACAACTGTAGCAACAGATGATATACCTGCATCAGAGCATATATCTGATGTTATTGTCGTTATTGTAGCTATTCCTGTTACTTTAAACAGGGCTTTCATATAAGCTGCTGCACCTGAATATTCGGAATATAATGTTTTGATATATACAAGAGTTTTTTCTATGTACGGCAATCCCATAAAAAACACACCCAATACACATACCAGTCCCATTATTACTCCCATAGATGACTTTTGTTCTTTAAGGGTTACCGCAAGTATCGTTCCTATAACAGCAGTAGCCATTATTTTTGTTTCCGTCATAGCACACCTACAAATCAAATATAGATTTAACTGTATCAAACAGATAGTCCACCTGCTGTATCACCATTAAAAGTACCACCACAAGTCCTGCTAGAGTGGTAAGCATCGCTTGCTCTTCCCGTCCGGCACGAATCAAGACCTGATTTAAAACACTTACCAATATACCGATAGCCGCAATTTTGAATATAAGGTCAATTCCCATAGTTTCCTCCTATATAACGAATATGATAAAAACCGCAGCAATTGATGCACCTAATGTGTAAAGTAGTTTTTTATCCTGACTGCTCTTTTGTTCTTCTTCAAGAATAAGCAACTCAAGCTCTTGTTCAGTTTTATTTATATTATCAAGCTCAATATCTAAAGTTTTTTTGCCAAAGTTTTTAAAGAAATACTCTACTGTTTTTTCGCATTCATAGCTGAACAAGTCTCTTCCTAAAACAGCATCTTTGTATGAAGAAAAAAAATCTGTTGTTTTGTTTTCGTCTAAAGATTTTGATATTTCACCAAACAAAAACGCCACTTCACCATCTAATTCCTTTGATAAAGCTCTACATAAAACAGGTAATTCCGGCAAGGAAAAGCTTAATTCGCCCCTTATATATGTAATCGCTTTTTTGATTTGTTTTGCGTTTTCAAGTTTTTTATCTATCATCATTGCTTTTTTAAATATAATAGTACCAAAAGACACCAAAAGCATTGCTATTCCTATAATCTTATACATTCTTTTACCTCCGGCTTTCCATTTATTTTATGAAGCATCACTGCCACTTCAAAATGTGACATAAGCTGGGCTTTCTTTGACAGTGTCTCTTCAATACTGTATCCGTGTATGCTCGTTATCACTTTGCAACCACCCTTGAGGATATTTTCTACTGCCACCAAATCTGCCTGAGTACCTATCTCATCACAAATAATAACATCCGGCGACAACGACCTTAAAGCGTGGATTATTCCCTCTGATTTTGAAAATCCTGACAACACATCTGTTTCTATACCGATATCGAATTGAGGAACTCCTTTGGTTGATGCTGCTATTTCAAATCGTTCATCCACAACGGATACCTTATTGCTTTCTCCCAATATTCTTGCAATATCACGCAAAAGGGTAGTTTTGCCGCATCCCGGCGGAGAAATAATTACTGAATTGTATATTCTGTCTTTATTTCTAATTTTGTTTATGCAATCTTTTGCACTGTTTTTGTATTCACGAGCTATCCTGATATTCACAGCAGAAAACTCTGTTACATTCAAAACTTTTCCCCTATCTATTACTGCTCGTCCACCTATGCCGACTCTATGGCCTCCGGAAAGTGTAATAAAGCCTTCTTTTAATTCATTTGAATATGCATATACAGAATTTCTGCAAAAGCTGCTTATTAGTTTTTCTATTTGTGAAGCGGTAGCAATCATCGCTTCTTTTATATCGCACTCACCCCCGTCTCCCAAAAAGGATTTTCTGTCTGAATAATAAAGCATTACAGGCCTTGAAATTCTGAATCTGATTTCCTGCAAATTTTCCCATGTGCAGAGGGTGATTTTTTTTTTGATTTCTTCTGGTAACTTTGGTGTAATTTCTGACATGGCTTTGTCCATAGAATTTCCTCCTCTTTTCGTGACTATTATATGGGGTATTTAAGGCATTTAGAACACTTTTTATAATAAAAAAAGACTCTTTTTTGGCTTAAATTCTACATTTTTATTTCCATTTATTTCCTTTTATTTGAATTTAATGTAAAATATCTCAGCTAAAAACAAAAAAAACTAAAATTTGCTATTTTTTTCCATTTGTTCGCTTTTTCCTGTATTTATGGGCTATTCGGGGATTATTTACATATTTTGGAAATTATTTTTTTAATGTTTTCTGCTTAATACGGTATAATTGTTTGACAAAAAAGCAAAAATATCTTATAATTAGCAGTACTTTAGAAAACATTTAACATTTTAATAACAGTTTATGTGTTTTTTTGGAGGTATTTAATGAGTAGTAAAACAAGACTTATGAGCAATGCGAAAAAGCTCTTTTTTAACAGCTTTTTTATGCGACTTGTAGCTTTAGTTTCTATTCTGACTGTGTCATTGGCATTATATGGTTTTGACAGTAATGATTCAGAGTTTAAAACTGTAAACATCATTGATGCAGAACAGCACTATGAATTATTGACCAGAACAGAAACCGTAGGCGACGCTATTGCTCAAGCCGGAATTACTCTCGGCGAAAATGATATTGTATCCGAAGATTTGGACAGCGAAACTAAAAATGGCGATGAAATTATTCTTAATCGTTCAAAGTTGATAAAATTGGAAACCTCAGGAAAGGTATTTGAATTTTACACTAACGAGAACACTGTGGGAGAGGCCTTGTTTGCCGATGGATTCTTAGTAGGTAAATATGATGAAGTTGTACCCGATGTAAACACCGCTGCAGAAGACGGTATGACTGTAAGCGTAAGGCGTGTTTCTATTGAATTGTCAGAGGTTACTGAGGATATTCCTTTCTCAAGTAAAACAGTTGACAATCCAAATGAATATATGGGTCACAAAAAGGTAATTCAGCAGGGACAAAACGGCTCTACTACAAGAACTTTTAAGTTGATTACTAAAGAAGGTATAGGCGTTACTGCCATTTTAATCGCAGAGACATCCATCGCCCCCGTAGATGAAATAGTAGAAGTCGGCACAAAGGTTATTACGCCAGAATCGATGACTATGATAAAGGGTTCTACTAACGACGGCGTTCCGTACACTGCTTTGCCTGCTATGGCTCAGAAAAACTCAAAGACGGTAATTGTTGATAATAAAGCCATTACTCCTTACGGTGAGTTTACTTTTTCAAGAATTATAGAAGGAAAAGCTTCTGCTTATGAGGGCTCAAGTGCTTCAAACGGTGTTTGGGCTGGACAGACCGCAACAGGTCGAGCTCCTGTTTACGGTGTAGTTGCTGTAGACCCCAGTGTGATTCCGCTTAATTCAAAGCTTTATATTGAATCTTCCGACAGCGGTCAGTCATGGATTTACGGCTTTTGCGTTGCAGGAGATACAGGTGGAGCAATCAAAGGAAATCGCGTCGACCTGTGTTACAGCACATTAGAGCAATGCTTTAGTTTCGGAAGAAGAAACTGCAGAATTTATGTTTTAGAATAAAAAGAGAGCTTAGGGCACCCTAAGCTCTCTTTTTTACAATATTTTAAAGAAAACTATGGCATTTTGCAGTAAAATATGTTATAATACAAATAATATTATATATTTAAGGAGAGTTTGGTTTTTTATGGCATCTAAAAAGAAAAAAGGAACGCTGAAAAAATCAGGTAGTTATAAAACTTTAAAAGCTCAGGATAAGAAAAAAAGCACATCAGGTGGCTTTTTTATGAGCAACGAAGGCTTTGCCCCTCTATTCACTATGGTGGGAGGTCTTTTGTTGGCTGTATTCATATATTTCCCTGAAGGATTTTTTGGCCCTGTAATACACGATTTTTCAGTTGGCTTGTTTGGCTGGCCTATTTATCTCTTCCCTATACTGCTCATAGTAAACGGAATACATAAATGTGCTAAAAACTATCCTGATTACAGTTTGAAATATTTGTACATAACCGTGGGCTTTGCATTTTTATCTGTGTTTACACATCTGTTTGTACCTAAGGCAAACCTTTTTTCGCCAGGTGCGTTGGCGAATTACTACAAAACAGCTATTGAAGGTCACGGCGGTGGATTTTTTGGTGGATGCATTGCCGATATTTTCAGAGCTTTAATCGGACAAGCTGCAACATTTATTGTGTTTTTGACTGCGCTCATTGTTATTACTATGACTTTATTTAACTGGTCACCGGTTAAATTGATTTTAAGAGCTGCAGTAAAACTATATATGAGAGCAACAGGAAAAAGATTTAAAATTCCGCCAAAGGACAAACAAAAAGAGAAACAACAGCTGGTTGTGAATGACAATGGCGAGATGGAATTTATAAATTTTTCTGACGAAGCTTCAAGAAATGACAGTAAAATGAAAAAGAACGGACATAAAAAAGCTTCTGAGAATTCTGATGCATCAGACGGTGTTGCATCTCCGTTTGATTCAGACGACATTATGGCGGGACTCGATAAGATGATTAACGATGCAATTCCCACCGCTCCCGCAAAGGAAGAATCACCTAAATCAAAGGTGAAAAGCTCATACGAAGCAATTACAGGCTCACCCGAAAATGAATCGGAATATGAGTTTCATCAAGAGGCTGACGAAACAGAATTTTCGGAGCCAAAATATGTAGATGCACCGGAAAAGTTAACCGGCATGGAGGATATAACCGACGAAATGGAAAATGCCTTTGAACGGATTCCTTATACTTTTCCGCCTATTTCATTGCTTAACGACCCGAAATCTTCTGATAACGCAGAAGATTTACGATATGAGCTTCGTGAAACTGCTCAAAAGCTCATAGCTATTTTAAAGAGCTTTAACATTGATGCTAAACCTATGGGCTGCAGTAAAGGTCCTACCGTTACACGATACGAAATTATGCTTGGCGACGGCATAAAGGTAAGTAAAATTTCAGGTCTTATAGATGACCTTGCATTAAGGCTTGCTGTTCCCAGCGTAAGAATTGAACCTGTTCCAGGAAAAGAAGCTATCGGTATAGAGATTCCAAATCAGCAGGTTAATGTTGTAAATATAAAAGAAGTTTTGGACTCTGACGAATTTAAAAAGTCAAAGGCAAACCTGACCTTTGCTATGGGAAAAGATATTTCCGGTAAAAATATAGTTTATGACTTAGCCCGTATGCCCCATGTCCTGATTGCAGGCTCTACCGGCTCTGGTAAGAGTGTGTGCATAAATGCCCTTATTACCAGCTTGATTTACAAATCTGACCCCAATGATGTAAAGCTTTTGATGATTGACCCAAAGGTTGTAGAATTAGGTGTTTACAACGGTATTCCTCATCTTTTGATTCCCGTTGTTACTGAGCCAAGACGAGCATCAGGTGCTCTATACTGGGCAGTTCAGGAAATGCTTCGCCGTTATCAGGCATTCGCCGACAACAATGTAAGAGATATTAAAGGCTATAATGAAATGATAAAAGAATCAGGCAGCGAAGAAACAATGCCACATATAGTAATTATTATAGATGAGCTTGCAGACTTGATGATGGTCGCTCCAAACGAAGTAGAAGAATCTATTTGTCGACTTGCGCAAATGGCTCGTGCTGCAGGTATGCACTTGGTTATTGCAACTCAAAGACCGTCTGTGGATGTTATTACAGGTCTTATTAAAGCGAATATACCTTCAAGAATTGCCTTTGCAGTTTCTTCACACATCGACAGCCGTACAATTTTAGACTCATCAGGTGCTGACAAATTATTAGGTCGTGGTGATATGCTGTTTAAGCCTGCTGGTGCTACAAAGCCCCAGCGTATTCAGTGTGCATACATTGACGACAAAGAAGTGGAGCGCGTTGTTGAATTTATAAAAGACGGCAACACTGCCAGATATGATGAGGATATAATAGAAAAAATAGAAGCCGGAAAACCTGTAAATGTAACTGATGAATTTGCAGACCCGAGCGACGCTGATGAGCTTTTGGCTGCTGCTATTGAAATCGCAGTCGATACAGGCAAGATTTCTGCATCGCATCTACAGAGGCGATTAAAAGTAGGTTTTTCGCGTGCTGCAAGAATTGTCGACCAAATGGAAGAAAGAGGAATAGTCAGCCCTCCTGACGGCAGTAAACCAAGAGAGGTTTTAATTACAAAAGAGGACTTTTTAGAGATGTCCTTACAGTAAGGAATTAAAATTATGGTATATTCTGACAAGGGTTTTTTGCCCGTTTCAAAAGAAGATATGGATTATTTGGGTTGGGACGAGCTTGACTTTCTGTATATTTCTGGCGACGCCTATGTTGACCACCCAAGCTTTGGTCACGCGATAATTTCCCGTGTTTTAACTGCTGAGGGGTATCGTGTGGGGATTATACCTCAACCCGATGTTTCTACCCAAAAATCAATAACTATTATGGGAACGCCAAGACTTGGTATTTTAATTTCTGCCGGAAATATGGATTCAATGGTTAACCACTATACGGTTTCCAAAAAGAAACGAGAAAAAGATGCCTATTCCCCTAACGGTGTTATGGGATTGCGCCCCGACAGAGCTACAATAGCATACGCCAATCTTGCACGCAGAACATTTGGCAAAATTCCGATTCTTATTGGCGGAATTGAGGCAAGTCTTCGTAGGTTTGCACATTATGATTACTGGCAGGACAGTGTTCGCCGTTCCATTTTGGACGATTCAGGTGCTGACCTTCTGATGTATGGTATGGGCGAACATTCCATAGTTGAAATCGCAAGGGCACTGGATAAAGGAACAGATATTAAGGATATCCGCAATATTCGTGGCACTTGCTATATGACCAAGGATTTAGAAAAGGTTAAAAAATATATAGAAATACCCTCTTTTGAAGAGGTTAAATCTGATAAATACAGCTATGCAACCGCACATAAAATTCAACATGAGGAACAAGACCCTATTCGCGGTAAAACTATTGTACAAAAGCATCATGACAGATATTTGGTGCAATTACCTCCATCGCTTCCACTTTCTCAAAAAGAATTTGATAAAACATACGAATTACCTTACCAAAGAACCTATCATCCAATGTATGAAGAAAAAGGCAAAATACCCGCCATTGAGGAGGTGCAATTCAGCCTTACCTCTGTTCGCGGGTGCTTTGGGGCGTGTAATTTTTGTGCTTTAACCTTTCATCAGGGAAGAATTGTACAGGCAAGAAGCAATGCTTCTGTTTTAAGAGAAGCCGATGCCATAATCGCAATGCCGGAATTTAAGGGCTATATTCACGATGTTGGTGGCCCCACCGCAAACTTTAAGCACACATCCTGTGAAAAACAGCTAAAATGCGGAACCTGCAAAGACAGGCAGTGCCTATTCCCCACTCCTTGCAAAAACATAAACTCTGACCACTCTGAGTACCTTGATTTATTGAGAAAATTGCGTCAAAAAGAGGGCGTAAAGCGTGTTTTTATCCGTTCGGGCATTCGCTTTGACTATTTACTTTGTGATGAAAATGATGAGTTTTTTGAAGAGCTTGTTCGTCACCATGTAAGCGGTCAGCTAAAGGTTGCTCCTGAGCATGTTTCGCATAATGTTTTGCTTCATATGGGAAAGCCCCAACGGGAAGTTTATGATAAATTCTGCGAAAAGTTTTATACTATAACTAAAAGAGCAGGAAAAGAACAGTATTTAGTTCCTTACCTTATGTCAAGCCACCCCGGAAGCACATTAAAAGACGCTTTAGAATTGGCTCTGTACTTAAAGGAACACAAACTAAATCCACAACAGGTTCAGGACTTCTACCCCACACCGGGTACAACTTCAACCTGTATGTTTTACACAGGTCTTGACCCAAAAACACTAAGACCTGTATATGTAGCAAAGACACCCGAAGAAAAGGCTATGCAAAGAGCTTTGCTTCAATATAAAAATCCATCCAATTATCATTTGGTGGTAAACGCTTTGAAAAAGCTTGGAAGAGAAGATTTAATAGGCTATGAGCCCTATTGCTTAATAAAACCAAAATACAACGGAGGAAACAAGAATGTCAGCAAAAATACTGGACGGCAAAATGCTGTCAATAAAAATAAAAGACCAACTGAAGCAAGAGGTAGAAACTCTAAAAAAACAGGGAATAAAACCCGCTCTGGCGGTAATAATCGTAGGAGATGACCCCGCTTCTAAAATCTATGTGAAAAACAAAAAATTAGCGTGTGAATATTGCGGTATTGAATCTTTGGAGTATGCGTTGCCTGCCAATACGACACAAAATGAGCTTTTATCTTTAATCGAAAAGTTAAACAACGATAATTCGGTAAGCGGTATTTTATGTCAGCTTCCATTGCCTGATGGTTTAGACGAAGAAGCTGTAATTAACGCAATTAACCCCAAAAAAGATGTAGATGCTTTTCATCCTGTCAATGTAGGTAAAATTATGGTTGGAAACTTTGACTTTCTACCCTGCACTCCTGCAGGTGTTATGGAGTTGATTAAGCTGTCAGGAATTGATGTTAGAGGCAAAAAGTGTGTTGTTGTGGGAAGAAGCAATATTGTAGGCAAGCCTATGTCTATGCTTTTATTACATCAGCACGGCACCGTTACAATATGTCATTCAAGAACAAAAGATTTAAAATCAGAGGTAATAAAAGCTGACATTGTCGTAGCAGCTGTAGGGGTTCCTGAGTTAATCACAGGCGATATGATAAAAGAAGGTGCTGTCCTTATCGATGTAGGTATGAACAGATTAGCTGATGGCAAATTAGTAGGCGATGTGGAGTTTGCATCTTGTGAAAAGAAAGCCTCTGCCATTACCCCTGTTCCCGGCGGAGTTGGTCCTATGACTATTGCTATGCTTATGAAAAATACAGTTAAGGCTGCTGCCTTAAAATAGGAGAGTAAAATGCCTGATATTTTAATAGATGTTTCAAATGTCAATGTAGGTGATTTATTTGGCGATTTTGATGTAAATTTAAAGTTAATAGAAAAAGAACTTGGAGTAAGTATTTTTTCTCGTGGCGGCTCTTTAAAAATCACAGGTGATGAGGGAGCTGTTACTCTTTGTGAGCGAGTAATTAAGATTTTGTGCGAAGAGGTAGAAAACAACAAGCCTCTTTCTGAGCAAAAAATAATTTACGCAATTTCTCTTGCTACTGAGGGTGACGAAGAAAAACTGAGAGAAGCAACCGACAGTGATTGTGTATGCGTTACTTCTAAGGGCAAGCCAATAAAAAGCAAAACCTTAGGACAGAAAAAGTACATCGATGAGATGAATAAAAACTCAATCGTTTTTGGTGTCGGTCCTGCAGGTACAGGTAAAACATACCTTGCAGTAGCGAAGGCTGTTACTGCATTTCGCAGAAAAGAAGTGACAAAAATTATCA
>JAZNUA010000004.1:0-13361 GCA_045592045.1 Congzhengia sp.
GTCTCTGATGCATTCACGAACAGTTTTTGGAATGTCAACATATGTAGTTGTAGAAATTTCTCCTACAACCAAAACAAGACCAGTAGTTACTGTTACCTCACAGGCTACTCTGCCGTGGGGGTCTTCCTTATAAATTTCATCTAAAACAGCATCTGATAAAATATCAGCCATTTTATCCGGATGTCCCTCTGTTACTGATTCTGAAGTAAAAAGTTTAAATGCCATTTTTATTCATCTCCTGTATATCTTTTGTAATTATACTTCCATTATTATTGGTAAAACCATAGGCTTTCTCTTTGTTTTTGCATACACATAGTCGCCCATTGATGATTTCAGACTTGATTTTAAGCTTGCCCAGTCTTTTTTATTTCCGACTGCACATTTTTCCAAGGCTTGCCTTGCAACTGTTTTTGCCTCATCCATCAAGTCAACTGATTCTCTTACATAAACAAACCCTCGTGAAATTACATCGGGACCTGAAAGAATTGAGCCATCAATCTTCGACATAGTAACAACAACTATAATAATACCGTCTTCTGCCAGATGCTTTCTGTCGCGAAGCACAATATTACCAACATCACCGATACCTAATCCATCGATTAAAACAGATCCCGATGCGACAGCATTACCTAACTTGCAACTGTTTGCTGTAATTTCAATTGTTTTTCCTATATCTCCCAAAATAATATTTTTCGGCTTCATTCCCATTTGCTCAGCAAGACCTGCATGGAGCTTTAAGTGTCTGTATTCTCCATGCACAGGAATGAAATACTTAGGCTTAACTAAAGACAGTATGAGCTTTAGTTCCTCCTGGCAAGCATGACCGGAAACATGGACATTCTCCAAAGATTTGTATACAACATCTGCACCTTTTTTGAAAAGCTCATTTATTACATTGGAAATTGCTCTTTCGTTACCGGGTATGGGAGACGCTGAAACAATAACTAGATCTCCTTTTGTTATTTCTACTTTCTTATGGTCAGAAAATGCCATTCTGGACAAGGCTGACATTGCCTCTCCCTGACTGCCTGTGGTTATAATAACCAACTGATGAGGTTTGTACTTTTTCACATCATCTATTGAAATAAGAATTTTTTCAGGAATTTTCATATAGCCAAGATTTGCCGCAACCTCAACCACGCTTTCCATGCTTCTCCCTGAAATAGCAACCTTTCTGCCATAACGATTCGCATAATTTATAATCTGCTGAACTCTGTGAATGTTAGATGCGAATGTTGCAACTATAATTCTTGAACGACAATTTCTGAAATATTCGTCTAATGTAACACCTACTGTTCTTTCTGACATTGTAAAACCTGCTCGCTCTACATTGGTACTGTCCGACATCAACGCCAGTACTCCGCGTCTGCCTAACTCACCAAAGCGGGCTAAGTCAATCATATCTCCTTCTATCGGTGTGTTATCTACCTTAAAGTCGCCAGTATGAACCACCATTCCCAAAGGAGTGCGTATCGCAAGTGCAACCGCACCGGATATTGAATGGTTGGTGTGAATAAATTCCACCTTAAAGTTGCTGCCCAGCTTAATCGTATCACCGGGCTTTACACGGTGAAGCTTTGTCTTAGACAACAGATTAAATTCCTTTAGCTTAACCTCAACAAGACCGAGCGTCAATCTCGTTCCGTATATCGGCACATTGATTTCCTTCAAAAAGTAAGGTATAGCCCCAATATGGTCCTCGTGACCGTGGGTAATTACAATACCGCGTATCTTATGCTTGTTCTTTATTAGGTACGAAATATCAGGAATAACTATATCTATTCCTGGCATACTTTCATCAGGAAATGCCATACCGCAGTCAAGCACAAATATGTCGTTCTCGTACTCAAAGACTGTCATATTCTTACCAATCTCATTAAGACCGCCTAAAGGTATGATTTTCAGTTTTTGATTTTTTGCCACTACTAATCCTCCATATTAAAATTTTTCCGCACATTTATCGTTATTATATATTATAGCAGATTTTTTCCAAATAATAAAGGGTTTTTTTAAAAATATATATTTTTTAATTAAATTCAATATTTTAGGATGTTTTTTTAAGCCATCACAATAAACTTTTAAAAAAACTATTGACAATGACAAAATATGATGCTATAATTTATTTCTGTTAGCGAGTGTGCTGGAACTGGCAGACAGGCACGTTTGAGGGGCGTGTGCTTATGGCGTACGGGTTCAAGTCCCGTCACTCGCACCAAGAAACACAGATATACCTTTATGGTGTGTCTGTGTTTTTTTATTCAAAAGAGTGAGGGGACTTGAAGGGTCGGCAAGCTAAATAAACTACCTAATCCTGTGATTTCCATTGACTTATCTTTAGATTTATGATATAATTTTTTAGAATATATTTTACTTTTTGGAAAGAGGAATAAAACATGTCAGATCAGACTATTGTAACGAGATTTGCCCCATCTCCTACGGGCTTCATGCACATTGGCAATTTGAGAACAGCCCTCTATTCTTACCTTTTGTCAAAATCAAAAAACGGCAAGTTTATTTTGCGTATTGAAGACACCGATCAGGTAAGGCTTGTTGAAGGTGCGACAGATGTTATTATTAAAACTTTAGAAATGACAGGCATCGACTACGATGAAGGTCCTGTAATAGGTGGCGAACACGGTCCATATATTCAGAGTGAGCGTTTGCCCATATATAAAGAATACGCCGAAAAATTAGTGGCTTCAGGTCACGCTTACTATTGTTTCTGTACAGCAGAGCGTTTAGAGTCTTTAAAAGATGAAAATGGCATAGGCGGCTACGACAACCATTGTCGCGATTTGTCCAAAGAGGAAATCGAAGCAAATTTAGCTAAGGGTATTCCCTATGTTATTCGTCAGAAAATGCCATTGACCGGTGCTACATCTTATGTGGATTCTGTTTATGGCGAGGTGTCTATTGAAAATTCAGAGCTTCGTGACCAAATTATGATTAAGGCAGATGGCTACCCCACATACAATTTTTGCCATGTGGTTGATGATTATTTGATGGGAGTTACTCATGTTGTCCGTGGTAATGAATATTTGACATCTACACCCAAATACTGTTTATTATATGACGCCTTTGGCTGGGAACGCCCGACTTATGTGCACTTACCTCTTTTGATGGGTAAAGATGCGGAAGGTAATGTGTCAAAGCTTTCAAAGCGTCACGGTGCTGTCAGCTTTCAGGATTTAGTGGAAAAAGGCTATTTACCTGAAGCAATCATAAACTATATAGCCCTTCTCGGCTGGAGTCCCAAAGAGACGAATGAGGAATTCTTCACAATGGACGATTTAAAAAAAGTTTTCTCTATGGAAGGGCTTAGTAAATCTCCTGCTGTATTTGACTACGAAAAACTCCGTTGGTTTAACTCGGAATATATTAAAAATATGACAGAAGAAGCTTATGAAGCAAAGGCTATGCCTATAATTTCATCTATCTGTCCTGAATATGTAAATACCAAAAAATTGGCGATGCTTTTACACACAAGAATCGCTACATTTGACGATATTAAAGAGCAAATAAGTTTTGTGTGCGACCGCCTCCCCATGGAAGAAGATTTGTACACAAACAAAAAGAACAAAACTACACCTGAAATATGTAAAGCTATTTTGCTGGAAGCATTACCTGTTTTAGAGAGTATTACTGATTGGTGTAATGATGTGTTGTTTGAAAAATTAAAGGCTTTCGCCGAAAACACCGAGAGAAAAGCAGGTGCTGTTATGTGGGCAATCCGCATTGCTGTTGCACGCCTTGGCGTCACTCCCGGCGGTGCGACAGAGCTTATGGAAGTGTTTGGAAAAGACGAATCAATTGCAAGAATTAAGCTTGCGATTGATGAATTATAAGAGAGGTTTTCGCAATGGAAGAAAATAAAACTGAAATAAATAACTTTATATCTAACTTTATTACCGAAGATATAGCCAATAACCCTGGCATGCAGGTACACACCCGTTTTCCGCCTGAGCCTAACGGATATTTGCACATCGGCCACTGTAAAGCCATGGCTATAGATTTTGGTATGGCTCGTCGTTTTGGCGGTATATGTAATCTTCGTATGGATGACACTAATCCCGCAAAAGAGGACACCGAATATGTTGACGCAATAAAAGAAGATATCCACTGGTTAGGATTTGATTGGGAGGACAGATTCTTTTATGGCTCCGACTATTTCGAACAGGATTACCAGTTTGCCGTTGAACTTATTAAAAAAGGGCTTGCTTATGTTTGTGAACTGTCTCCTGAAGAAATGCGCGACCCCAAATATTGCGGTGATTTAAAAAATCCTGCTGTTTCTCCTTATCGTGACAGACCTATTGAAGAAAGCCTTGATTTGTTTGAAAGAATGAAAAACGGTGAATTTCCTGAAGGTGCATATACTCTTCGGGCAAAAATAGATTTAGCGTCAGGAAATTTCTGGCTTCGTGACCCTGCAATTTATCGCATTCGCCATGTTGACCATCACAGACAAGGCGACAAGTGGTGTATCTACCCTCTTTATGATTTTGCCCATCCTATTCAGGACGCGTTAGAAGGTGTTACCCATTCACTTTGTGATATAAACTACGAAATTCACAGACCTCTATACAACTGGGTTATAGAAAATGTAAGCGTTCCGAAGCCCTATGCAGGATTTCCCCGTCAGATTGAATTTGCAAGAATGAATTTAACATATACCGTTTTATCTAAGCGTTTCTTGAGAAGTCTTGTGGAAGATGGCGTTGTTGATGGTTGGGACGACCCAAGAATGCCTACTCTTTGCGGACTTAGACGCAGAGGGTATACAGGTTCATCTATTCTCCGTTTTGTAGAGGAAGCAGGTGTTGCAAAGTCTGAGAATTTAATCGATATAAGACAGCTGGAGGCTTGTATTCGCGATGAATTAAACGAAACCGCACCTCGTCGTGTAGCAATTCAAAAGCCTATTAAGCTGGTTATTACAAATTATCCTGAGAATAAAGAAGAAACCTTTGAGCTTCCAAACCATCCGCAAAAACCCGAACTCGGCACGCGCTCTATGGTATTTTCTCATGAGCTTTATATTGATGAAAGCGATTTTGCTGAAGTACCGCCTCCGAAATTCTTTCGCTTAAAGCCAGAAGGTGAAGTAAGACTTATGGGTGCTTACATCATCAAATGCGAAGAAATTATCAAAAATTCAGACGGAACAATAGCAGAAATCCGTTGTACTGCTGATATCGAAACAGGTAACGGCAATCCCATTGATGGAAGAAAAGTAAAAGGTACTATTCATTGGTTGTCGGCTAAAAATGCTATTCCTGCAACTATTCGTCTTTATGAGCAATTGACAACCTTGGAAAACCCGTCAGAGCTTCCAGACGGTAAGACATACACAGATTTTATAAATCCTGATTCCTTGACTATTATTGAGGGTGCTTTAGTTGAAAAATCATTGGAAAACACATGTAAAGGCGAAAAGTTCCAGTTTGTTCGCGATGGATACTATGTAAAAGATTCAAAATATGAAAACACCTATAACCGCGTCGTAGGATTAAAGGACAGTTTCCCTAAAAAATAGCAATATTCAAAAAGCAGGAAATTTCCTGCTTTTTGTTAAGCTTTTTTGTTTTAACTTATATTATCAAGAAAATGAGGATGAGGTCGTGAATAATTTTTTCAGACATTTAAAAACTGTTATGCGACATCGCAGAAAAGTGATTGCCCATTGCAAAAAGGCAGGTATTTTATATCGTGGACTTTTGCACGATTTATCAAAATACTCACCTACAGAATTTTTTCAGGGAGTCAAACATTTTTCCGGAACTCGTAGCCCTAACGAAGGCGAAAGAAAACTAAAAGGTCACTCTGAAGCCTGGATGCATCACAAAGGCAGAAATCGTCATCATTTTGAATATTGGACTGATTATGATTCAGTAACAAAAGAAATTACACCTATAAAGATGCCCATTGTTTTTGTCAAGGAGATGTTTTGCGACAGAGTTGCCGCAAGCAAGGTATATCAAGGCAAAAACTATACAAACGAACATCCTCTTGCTTATTTTGAGGGTGGCAAAGGAAGGCGAAAAATCCATCCTGAAACATCTGCACTACTTGAAAGTTGGCTTATTATGCTTCGCGACAAAGGCGAGGATGAAACATTTCGCCATATAAAATCTGTAACCAAATATTAAATTGACATATTTTTTGTATTGTGCTATAATTTGTGTGCAAAAGGAGGGATAAATATGGTTTTAGCTATCGACATAGGAAATACAAATATTGTAATTGGAAAATATATTGACGGAAAACTCTCTTATGTTACGCGTTTTATGACCGATCCCAAAAAAAGCGAAGCTGAATATGCGGTATATATAAAGAGCATTTTGTCTTTAGATGAATTCGGCACAAATGATGTCTCAGGTGCTATAATATCTTCCGTAGTTCCACCTTTGACAAAAAGGATTAAAATCGCTATAAAAATGCTTTATGGAATCGATGCATTAGTAGTTGGACCAGGAATTAAAACAGGAATAAATCTTCAGGTTGACAATCCTTCGCAGGTTGGTGCTGATTTGATTTGTGCTTGCGTCGGAGCTTACAACAAGTACACTTCCCCTGTTCTGATTGTAGATATGGGTACCGCTACAAAATTGATGCTAGTCGATAAAAACGCAGTATTCGTTGGTGTTTCTATAATACCAGGAGTAGAGCTTTCTTTACGGGCATTGTCTGGTGGAACTGCACAACTTCCCCAAATTAGTCTTGATGCTCCTGACAAAGTTATGGCAAAAAACACAGTTGAATGTATGCAATCAGGCGTTGTTTTTGGAAACGCTTCTATGATAGATGGTATGTACGAGCGTGTTATATCAGAATGTGGTGGGATTGCTACTTTTGTGGCAACAGGCGGATATGCAAAAACCATTATCCCCTACTGTAAAAGTAATATCAAATTAGATGAGAATTTAATTCTTGATGGTTTGTACATAATGTACGAGAAAAACCTCAAGAACTAAAAATAAATTATAAGACGCTGTACTTTTTTAAAGACGGCAGTCGAGGAGGAATTTAATATGTTAAAATCAAAAAAGGCAATGTCAACTAAAGATTTAGTGATGTATGCCGTACTTACTGCGATTGTTTTTGTGTTGCAATTTATAAGTATGCAAATACGCTTTGGCATATTCTCTATTACGCTTTCACTATTTCCAATCGCAATCGGTGCTGCTGTTGGTGGCAAAAAAATTGGTGCATGGTTAGGTTTTGTTTTCAGCATTGCTGTTTTAATTTCAGGCGATGCAAATCCATTTCTTGCTATCAATGCTATCGGAACGATTATTACCGTCATCGCAAAAGGCACTTTGGCAGGTTTTGTGACTGGATTGGTTTTTGAATTGCTTTCAAAAAAACAAGTGAAGTTCGCTGTATCTATTTCGGCTATTCTTGCCCCAATAGTAAATACCGGAATTTTTATTATCGGTTGTTTAATTTTCTTTACTGCTGCTGATGTATGGGCAGGAGGAATCGGTGCTGTATTTAAGTATATTTTGGGTTTTATAAGTATAAATTTCTTCATTGAAATAGCAATAAATATAGTTTTAGCACCAACAATTGTACGACTTTTAAAAATTAAAAACTACAACTAACACAAAACAAAAAGGACTTGATATATCAAGTCCTTTTTGTTTTGCGATTTCTTTGTGCCAAAAAACCGCATATTTAAGGTTTGAAAATCAGGTTTGGAGTTTTCGCTTTCCTACAGCAAGCTATGTACTCTTTTTCCTTTGTTTATTAAGACGCACAAATTTTAAAAAAGTTCCATGTTTTATGGAACTTTTTTAAAATTTAAATATTATACCTATAACAGCACCTATTCCAATGTATAAAATAGGATGTTTTTTAAATTTAAATACTCCAAAAACAAGAATCGCAAAAAGGAGAAAACATCGCAAATCAACCCCATCAAAGAAATTTCCTTTGAAAACCGCCGTTTCAAAAACAGATAAAACCGAAGCAAAAAGCATGCCTACAACCGCAGGTCTTAAACCATAAAAAGTATCCTTTACAAGCTTGTTTTCGCTGAATTTTTCTAAAAATCTTGCAATTATTAAAATAACGATAATGCTTGGAAGAATCAAAGAAAGAGTAGCTACAATTCCGCCTGTAACAGAAGCAGCCGTAGAGCCTACATAGGTTGCCATATTTACACCTATAGGACCTGGAGTAGATTCTGAAACTGCCACCATATTTGTAAGCTCAGAAACTGTAAACCACGAGTATTTTTTACACATTTCAAATAAAAATGGTAAGGTTGCCAGTCCGCCGCCTATTGAAAAAAGACCCGTCTTAAAGAATTCATAACAAAGTGTAAGAATGGTTATCATTATTTTCCCTCCTTAACTTTGTCAAAAATCATCTTATATATAACAGTAATAAGTGCAGTTACAACCACTATTATAATAGGAGAAAGCTGTAAAAATACTGAAACCACTGCAGAAATTACTGCTACAACAGCAGTATATACATCCTTTATGCCTGATTTTGCCAGCTTATATAATGCCTGTACCAAAAGTGCCGCAACAGCGACAGAAATACCTGCAAAAGCACTCTTAACAACAGGGTAATCAAAAATTTGCTGTAAAATACCTGACAGAATTAAAATTATCAACACCGATGGTGTAACTATCCCAAGTGTTGCCATTATACCGCCTATGTTCTTCCTTTGCTTATATCCAACAAATGTTGCCGTATTCACAGCTATAATACCTGGTGTACACTGCCCTATGACAAAATAGTTTGATATTTCTTCCATTGTTGCCCATTTGTTTTTATTTACTACTTCTTTTTCAAGCATGGGTAGCATAGCATATCCTCCACCAAATGTAAATAAACCAATAACAAAAAAAGCCTTATATAGTTTTAACAGTTCTTTCATCACTTTTCCTCACCTTTTTTTCATAATGCGAGCCTAATTTTGTTCAAAAAGGTTTGCCGTTTTCGGCAGACCTTTCTTTTTCTTAATTATTATTTACTGAAGTACCATAAGTGTATTAACTTCATAAACACCAAGCTTTTCTGTGCCCGCAGCTGTGATTATATTGCCTGCTTTAAGGTTTTTGATTGTGATTGTTTTACCTGTTGCAGAATCGATAAGCTTTGCAGTTGATTTTAAGAACAATTGCTTTTCAATCTTCTGGCCTGATGTAGTTTCAACTTCTAAAACTAATAAATTATAGGCTGTATTTACAGTTTTGATTGTGCCAGTAACCTGAAGTGCTGATTCTACAGCTTCGCCTGTAACTTTTACAACTGTTTCGCTCTCTGTCTTAAGCTTTACATAAGAACCCAATCTCAAATCATATATAGTAGCTTTTTCACCCTCTATTGTTATTTCGCAATCACGAGCCATAATGTACTTTGATTTAGAGTTGTCCTTTGAAATTGTAATGTAAGATGTAGCGTTTGAAATTGTAATTTCTTCGATTATACCTTCTGCTGTTTTTGCAACACCAGTAGCTTTAATCTTAGATACCACACCATATTCTAATGTCAATGATACTGTATCACCAACTACCAGGTCTATAATTGATGTTGTAGCTGAATTTCTTACAACTGATACATTGCTGTCAATAAGGTAATCCTTTTCTTCACCGTTTTTATCAACTACTGTGAGTATAGTTCCGTTTTCCGATGTTGCATCAATTCCATTTACCTTTAAGCTGGTTATAACTTCTTCTTTAGGATTAACAGAAAGTTTTATAACTAAACCGCCCGAAAGTTGAACTGTAACATAATCGCCAATTTTTATTCTGTCGATTTCTTCAATTATTTCTCCATTATAAATAATTACTACATTAGAGGCAAGTTTGAGATTTGAGACAGGCTGAGTTTCTTCTGTAACATCAGCGATTTTTATTGTTGTACCTGAATTGTTTGTTATCTGACCTTTATAAGCACCTGCAAATACTTCATCCTCAGTATAAGAAATAGCATCAATCTGATAGAGAGAATCATTCGAAAGAATAATTGCTACGCTCATACCGACTTCTAATTCTGTAAGTGAAGCTTTGGAAGCATCTATGTAAATAACATCACTATTCTTCACACTCTGCTGAATAGACTCGCCATCTTCAGTCTTTACGGTAAGGCTGTTGCTGAGTGTATCAACAGAAGCAATAACTCCACCCTTAAACTCAAAGTTCATAGCATTTGAAATTCTATTTATCATAACTGCAATCTGAGCACGAGTTACACTTTCGTTAGGACCGAATTTGTTTTCGCCCATTTCACCCATGATTTCCAATGCAGTCGTATAATAAACATAATCTACATACTGTGCAGGAATATCGTCAGCATCTGCATAAGACAATGTTGTGTCAGCATTAGGATTGTTCTTGAACCACGAATCAGCACCTAGGGCTTTTGCTATTAAAGTAGCTGCTTCACATCTTTTTAATTCCAAATTTCTGTTATCGACTGATAAATAGTTGATAACTTCTTCAACTGTAAATACTTTTCTGTATACAAGATAAGCGCCCTGCTTAACTGCATAGGAGTCTTCGCACTCACTTAATTCTGCACCGTATATGCCATAGGCAAAATCAACGATAGCTTGATTTGTTTCTGCGCTCGCACCTAATGCTTTAGAAAACAGTGCAATAGATTCCTGCCTTGTAACGCTCTTACCAGGTTTAAATGTGCCGTCTTCATATCCTGTTATAACTTTGTCGTTTGAAAGTTTTTCGATTGCATCTACTGCCCATGAATAGTTTTCGTCAACATCGGCAAATTTTACTGCAGATGTCACTGTTGCCACAGATAGCAAAACAGTTACTGCAAGTAATAATGAGAGTACCTTTTTCATTTTAACTCCTCCTAATGTAAGTAAATTGTATATTTGTATAACAATACACATACATTATACATCATATAGTGGTAAAATGCAATACCCTAAACAAAATATTACAAAAAAATAATATTTCACATATGAAATATTATTTTAAAATTCTATACCGTATTTAGCTTTTTTCCCCTGCTCAAATGGATTCTTCACACTTTCTGTTTCAGAAACATAATCTGCTATCAAAACAAATTTTTTTGACGCATTTCTACCTGTCAAGACTATTTCTTTTCTATCTTTATATTCTCTCAGAAGCTCCAAAAGCTTTTGCTCGTCCAAAAGTTTATTTTCAAGTGTGCCGAAAATTTCATCAAGAATAATCATATCGCAGTCACTTTTTAAAAGTTTTTCAAAGTACAAAAGACCGCATTCAGTTTCTTCTTTTAATATTTTTCTTTGTGATTCATCCATATCCCAAAAGAAAGTCTTTGTTTTTTGGCAAGGAGTCACCTTGATTCCAAGCCTACTTAAAGAAATATTTTCACAAGAGGTTCCGTCTTTTAAAAATTGCAGTATCTCAACTTTTTTTCCGCTGCCTAAGCATCTTACTGCTAATCCTACAGCTGCTGTGGTTTTACCTTTTCCATTTCCCGTATAAATATGAATCAATCTCTATCCCTACTTATCATAATCAATCTTAACAACTGCATAAATGATACCAAGGTCGCAGCAACATAAGTCATTGCAGCTGCAAACAGCACCTTCTT
The DNA here is from genome assembly GCA_045592045.1 of Congzhengia sp. Taxonomy (GTDB): domain Bacteria; phylum Bacillota; class Clostridia; order UBA1381; family UBA9506; genus Congzhengia. Next base: position 11,566 of record JAZNUA010000004.1, read on the forward strand.
TGCACCTGATAGTTCCTGTCTCTGTAAAATACCTGATTGTTCCAGCGTTTTTATTGCTTTTCTGCTGGCGTCAAATTCAACGGGTAAAGTTATCAGCTGAAACAATAACACCATTGCAAATGCAATTATTCCAATATTGACCAATGGAGCAACAGAAAAAAGCATTCCAAAAATAATCAATGGAACCGAAAGTTGTGAGCCGAGGTTTGCAACAGGTAGTATCGCATTTCTCCATTTTATAGGCGCATACCCTTCGGCATGTTGCACTGCATGCCCTGCCTCGTGTGCTGCCACACCTATCGAAGCAACGGACACATCGCCGCGAACAGAATCAGAAAGGCGGATAACATTCGCTCTCGGGTCATAGTGGTCGGATAAATTGCCTGAAACAGCTTCTATTCTTACATTAGAAAGACCGTTTGCATCAAGAATATTCCTAGTAACCTCAGTAGCTGTTCTTGAGTTTTGTGACATTACCTTTGCATATTTTTTGTAAGTAGTAGTCACCATAATTTGCGCAAACATAGAAATTATGATTGCAGGAACTACTAAAATTAAATAATAACTATCGTAAAAAAACATTTTTTCTCCTTCTACATAGGCAAAACTAAAGAAACAATAATAAAATAAATAATCAAAGATAAAGCATCGACTATCGTTGTGATAAATGGACTTGCCATAACCGCTGGATCCAGACCTGCTTTTTTTGCTAACATAGGCAGTGTGCAGCCTACAATTTTTGCCAGCAAAACTGTAGAAAATATGGCAGCACTTACAACAAATGCAACAATTATATCTATACCATTTGTATACAGACTATCAATAAACAACACCTTAAAGAAGCACACAAATGCCATCACTGCACCACAAATTGCAGCAACGCGAGCTTCCTTCCAGGCTATTTTTAAAATGTCTGAAAAATTTATTTCATCCAGAGCCAAACTTCTTATTATTGCAACAGACGACTGACCTCCCGCATTACCAGCAGTACCCATAAGCATCGGTACAAAAGCCACCAGTGCAGGATATAATCCTAGGGTCGTTTCAAATTTCGCCAGAATTCCACCTGTAAAGGTAGCGGTTACCATCAAAAGTAAAAGCCAGAATATCCTTTTCTTAAAAGTTTCTACAACACCTTCTTCAGTATATGTTTTATCAGAAGGAGTCATACCTGCCATTTTTTCAATATCTTCAGTGTTTTCCTGTTCGATAACATCTACGATATCGTCAATGGTTATAATTCCTACCAATCTACCCTCTGCATCTACAACAGGAAGGGACAAAAAATCATATTTTTTAAAATACATAGCACCTGTTTCCTGGTCGTCGTGCGTATAAACATAGATAGGTTCTTCGACCATAATATCCTCGATAGTCTGGTCGGATTGGCTTAGAATTAGCTTTCTTATAGAGATAGTGCCCTCTAAATGACGCTCATCATCTATAACATAGCAGGTGTTGATTGTTTCTTTATCTACGCCTGTTGCCCTGATATGACGAATGGCGTCCCGCACTGTCATTTCTTTTTTTAAATCAACAAACTCGGTAGTCATTATTGAGCCTGCTGAATCGTCAGGATATTTTAAAAGCTGGTTTATGGTTTTTCTTGTTTCAATATCTGTAATTTTTAAGACTTTTTTTACTACATTTGCAGGCATTTCTTCCAAAAAGTCTACGGTGTCATCCATAAACATTTCGTCAACAATATTTACAATTTCTCTGTCTGTTATGGATTCTACAATAAACTGTTGTTGTTCTGCACGCAAATATGCAAAAGTATCTGCTGCCACAGTTTT
>JAZNUA010000005.1:0-6069 GCA_045592045.1 Congzhengia sp.
ATCCTTCAGATGCAACAGGCAAATACGGTACTCCGTATGTGTATGAGCTTGGTACAGTTGATGCAGTTGAGGCTTCAGCTCCGTATTTATATGAAGATTTTGAAGACTGGACAACAGGCGCAGGTGGCGTAATCACAGCAAGTCCCGGAGATGAATATGGCCGTGTTGCACCTAATGGTGCTTCAGCAACACTTGCAGCAGGTTTTGCAGGTTCAGAAAAAGCCTACTGGCACTATCAGCCTTTAAATACCGATAAATATTGGCAGTTACGCATCAATAAAAATGCTGATAAATTGATAGACGCTGGTGGCGGCGGTATAAGAATTTCTTTCTTGATGAAGCTTGATACTAAAACATGTAAGCTTAATACAGAAAATAATAATGCAAACAACATCAATATTTCATTTATGTGTGATTCACCGACATGGAATTATAAAAGTGGATTCAATGTTCCTGTAAACGCTGCTACACTTAATGAAGGTAACTGGGTAAAAGTATCTACAGATTATTCTTGGAATGGTAATTTAAACAATGGGCTTCATCTCGGAGATATTGCTGAAGATGTTGAATTCTATACAGATATCCGCTTCGGTGATGTAAGCGGTGGCAAACTTGTCGCAGATTTGTTTGCAGCAGATAGTGCAAATACTATTTTGTCATACTACATTGATGAAGTTAAGGTTGAGCCCTACACAGGTTTCGGCACCGTTGCAGGTTCTAAATCAGATGCTACTGTTTCAGCTGTATCACACACAGGTGAAGTAAAGGCAGCAGAAACAATCAGCATTAACTTCACACCTGCATTAGCTGGTGGTACAACAAGTAAGACATATATCAACATTCTTTCTAAGTCAGGTAGCGACTATGCAAGATTAGCAAGCATGGTAGTTCCTGCAGGTACAACAACAGCAGCTTATGCAATTCCTGAAACAGCAATAGGCAAGGAAATTGTAGCAGAAATTTATGCTTCAGATGCTATGACAGGCAAATGCGGTACTCCGAGTCTGTATGAACTTGGTACAGTTGCTACAAATGTTGTTCCGATTGAAATAACCACAATCGAAATAGAAGATAATATGATTAAGGTTTCAGCAGCAGCTGACATTAGAGACGCTAAGCTTATTTTCGTTAAATACGAAGGCGGCAAAATGTCATTAAGCAATGCTGAGACAACAGTTAATGTAGATGCTAACGGTACACAGACATATGACATTCCTGCAGAATACTTAACAGGCACAGTTAAGATAATGCTCTGGGATGGAATCACAAATTGTGTTCCTTTGGCTGACGCTATTGACTAATTAAAATTTAACTAAAAATTTTAGCACCGCAGGCTTGCCTGCGGTGTTTTTTTGTGCTATTTTTGTCATACAACAAGCAACCAGAGAATATAATAATGTAAAAGTAATGAGACATATAAGAAAACAACCGTTCATTTTCGGGTGATACAATGATTAAAATTACAAAACATTTATATATTCACAGTTTGCTTTTACCAATGATACTTCTTGCGTATTTCTTCGGCAGCCAAATGACATTTTTTATGTCCTTTGGTATTGTTTTGGTTCACGAATTATCTCATCTTATTACTGCAATATTCTTAGGTATTCCAGTCAAATCAGTTGTTATCTTGCCCTTTGGTATGACCTTAAGACTTTCAAACGAGGTTTTAAAAAACCCAAAGAAAGAAGTATTGATTGCCATTTCAGGCCCTTTGTCCAATGTTCTGATGATAATTTCAGGGGTGTGTTTTTTAAAGAGTGACAATCTAAATTATTTTTTGTTTTTGCTGATAAACTGGTCTGTGCTTCTTTTAAATTTGATTCCCGTTCCGCCTTTAGACGGCGGCCGCATATTAAGAGCGGCTCTGATAAAACATTCAGGTCTTATGGCGTCCTGCAGACAAATACGAAAAATTTCAAAAGTTTTCATCGGCATAATCTGTGCAACAGGTGTTGTTTTACTTATACAGAGCAGAGGAAACCCCAGCCTGTGCATAATAGGTGCTTTTTTAATTTTTTCCCTGATTGAAGAAAAGAAATCCGCCGAAATCCTCATAATGAACAGCCTTATATACGAAAAAGAAAAGTTTAAAAATATGTCTATTATCCCAACTTCATCAATAACAGTAAAACAAACAACCCCCGCCCATAAAGTTATCAAAAAACTGAATTTCAGCACATTTTATATAGTGTTTGTGGTGGATGAAAACAATAAAATTATCAAAACCGCAACGGAAAGTGATTTTATCCGTGCGGTTAAGAGCAGAGGATATTCAGTTTTATCAAAATATGTTTAACCTATAGCCAGATATAAAAGTGCCATCATCAACCATATATCCTGGCACTCAGTCAGGTATAACACCGCCAAAAGTCCCAATAACAATATCTTGTCTGTGTCAAACTCCCCCTTTATAGCCTTAGTCTCAACAGGCTTTTCACAGGTATTGTTTTTTTCTATATAGGGCTTCGGCTCGCGGCGTATAGGCGATGAAAAATTATTGCTGGCATTATAATAATTTGTAACCATAGTTAGCTCCTTTTACAGAAGATTTTCATTTTTTGCCTTTTCAGCAATCTTTAAAAGCTTTAGTATCTTTATGGCACTTTCCACCTTTTCTCGTCGCTCAGCCGATAAAAACGGCTTTAAATCCCGTAACAGCTTAGCTCTGTTGTCGTCTGCGCCCAGCTCTGAAAACATACTTCCCAATTTCAACATCAGTCCCAAATCAAGTGAGTTTTCGTCTGTTTTATCTTCTTGAGTTTGCTCTGCTGTTTCTTCCTTAGGCGGTTGGTTGTCGCTTGCCAAAAGGGAGGTTATAGTTTTTAATAATTCACTTTCTTCTGACACAACCATCACTCCTTAAAAAAGTTTCTTTAATTGATTTATTACTTCAGGATTTTTCTTTATTTCTTCCAAAAGCTTTGCAATATCTATATTTTTTGTTTTTTCCTGTAAGGTAGGGTCAGAAAGCAATTTGTTAAGCTTTTCCTTGTCTAAATTTTTTAAAAGTGATTCGATATTCATTAAAAATCTCTCCTTTTTTATATATCGCTACATTATATGTCAAACAGCCAAAAAAATTACCATTAACATTCGCAAAAAAATCTCATATAATGTATCGGAGAGTGATAACGCAAAAAAGCAGCGTTACAGCCTATGGCAGAAATTGATCGCACACAGGCACAATTTCTATTATACGCCTTATCTGCCCACGATAAGAAGCGGATGTATTTTAAATTTATTTGTGGGCAGAAAGGCTATGGAAATCAATATGATATATCTTGACAATGCAGCAACAAGCTACAAAAAGCCTGAATCCGTTTGCCGTACGGTGTGCGAGGCAACATATAAAAACAGTGCCAATGCAGGACGGGGCGGACACGATTTATCTGTAAAATCAGGCGAAATTTTATACAATACCAGGCAAACCATAGCAAATCTCATAAATGTTAATAATCCCGAAAGAATTGTCTTTTGCAACAATACAACTGATGCGCTTAATAAAGGAATTAAGGGTGTGATGGCTAATGGCGGTCATATTATAACCACATCGATGGAGCACAATTCTGTTATTAGACCTATCAATGCTTTGAGAAATAATAAGAACATAACCTGTTCTATATGGCAGGCAGAGTATGACGGAAATCTTGATATAAATAAGCTTGAAAAAATCATCAGACGGGAGACGAAGCTTATAGTTATGACCCATACCTCAAATGTCTGCGGAAATATTTACGATGTGGAAGCGGTATCCAAAATAGCCAAAAAACACAACGCCCTTTTTATGATAGACGGCGCACAAAGTGTGGGCAGTATAGATATAGATGCTTCAATATGTGACATTTTAGCATTTCCTGGTCACAAGGGATTATTGGGACCTATGGGTACGGGAGCCCTCTATGTCAAAGAATGTGTAACTATAAAACCTATAATAGAAGGCGGAACAGGCAGTATGTCAGAAAGTCTGACGCAACCTGAGTTTTTTCCTGATATTTTAGAGAGTGGCACAATGAATGTTCCCTGTATTGCAGGAATGGGAAAGGCTGCTGAATTTATAATGAAAAACGGAGCAAATAACATAGGAAAATATGAGATAGAGCTACGAAAAAACTTCGAAGAAAACATAAAAAATATGAAAAATATAACCATATACGGAGGACATAACAGATGCGGGATATGTGCATTTAATATAAGGGGAAAAGACTGTGTGGAGGTGTCGCAAATACTTAATGATGAGTATGGCATTTGCGTAAGGTCAGGGCTTCATTGCGCATATTTTGCCCACAAATCATTGGGAACAGAAAAAATAGGCTGTGTAAGAGTCAGCTTTGGATACTATAATACAGAAAAAGATGTAGAAATTCTTACAGATGCGATTTACAATATATCAAAGAACTGATAATGATTTACAAATATGTGAGAATTAAACCATTGACTTTGACAAAGAATAATGTTAAAATGTATTGGCAAAGCTTATTACAACTGAATATGGGGATGCAACGGTTTCGACGGGAAAGGCGAACATTTAGGAGCGAGTAGTGGTGCAGAGCCACTTTAAAATCTGTAAACTTAAATATAATCGACGATAGTAGATTAGCTTACGCTGCCTAATTATGGCAGCTGCTCTTTGTTTGCTTACCGCGGCAAACAAAAGGGTATCATTTAAGCGGTGAATGTGAGCTGTCAAAGCTTTGCGACAGCCATGACTTATGAAGCTACCGAACTGTAAGGGTTGTTTGTGAGTCTTACGGCAAGGGAAATTTAATCACAAACTGCACTCGGAGAGCCTGAATCGGAACTTTTTTCGGACACGGGTTCAACTCCCGTCATCTCCACCAAAAAGCAAGATGGAATTTACTTTCGGCATTCCATCTCTTTTTTTATCAAACATATGTGTGAATATCTATTATCCTGCTAAAAAGTTGTTTAAAACACATTCTAAATATTTCAAGATTGTAATTTATAAAGATTATACTAGCAATAAGATTTGTCCATAATCTTTTTACACAATTTCACATTTCTTTTTGATAGAATAGCATTGTAATGCTTTAAAGAAAAGAGGTGTGATAATGGCTAAAAGTAAAAAATGGAAAATGTGGTATGTTGCAGATGATTTTAAGCTATGTAAGCTTTGCGAAGAAAGATATGGTATGATTTATGCAATATATGAACAAGTAAGTCCTATGCCTCCATTACATTTACATTGCAGATGTTACATAGATAGAGTAGAGTCTATACCTGCAGGTACAGCAACTGGCAACGGCGTAAATGGCGCTGATTGGTATTTAAAATATTTGAATAAATTGCCTGAATATTATATTAGCAGGGAATTTGCTGAAAATGTTGGATGGGAACCAAAAAAGAAAAATCTTCACATGGTAGCTCCAGGAAAAATGATATCAGGCGGGCGATTTTATAATGATAGGGGAAAACTACCTGAAAAAACCGGTAGGTTGTGGTACGAAGCAGACATAAATTATTCAAAAGGAAAGAGAAATGATGAAAGAATTGTCTATTCAAATGATGGGTTGATTTTTATAACTCTTGATCATTATAAAACATTTAAGGAAATAGTATAGGAGGTGAAAATGTGAAAAAAGAAGAATATATATCAACAGAAAATCCTGTAGTTCTTGATTTCACGCACTGCAAAACTTTTAATGATTTATACAATGTAATCAGTGTATCATTTGACTTTCCTGAATTTTTCGGTAAAAATCCAGATGCACTTTGGGATTGTATGAGAGATTATTGCGAAAAAGGAACACAGATAATTGTTAAGGGTTCAAAAAACATTCACGAGAATTTAAAGGATGAATTTGCACTTATATTACGCGTTTTCAATCGTGTTCATAAAGAAACACCAAATATTACATTCGAAATAATATAAATCTAAAGTATTGAAGAAGAGTACAGATAAGTGGTAGGACAGTAAAATCATATCGTACATACAAAAAGCGTGTTGAGTGCTTGCAAGCACTCATTCAGCTTTTTATGTATCAATTTTAAGCTATTCTTTATCTTCGTCAATAACAGGTATAAACAGCTTTGCAAATTCGCCTTTAC
>JAZNUA010000006.1:0-9271 GCA_045592045.1 Congzhengia sp.
GAAGGTAAAAAGAGAATGCGTCAGGTGGGCTCTGTTGAAGTGCCGCAGGAAGCGTTTATGTCGGTGTTGAAACTTGACGAATAGTTTGGACTTTTAAAAAAGTAAAAAGCAAATGTCTTTATTATTTAAAGAAAAGGAGTGCATATTATGCGAGGACTTTATGTTCACATACCATTTTGCATAAAAAAATGTGAATATTGTGACTTTATCTCATACACAGATTGCTATGGTAAAGAAAAAGACTACTTAAATGCACTCGTAGAGGAGTTCAAACTTTATGAGGACAAGCAAGTGGACACTGTATATATCGGTGGAGGTACACCGTCGTCTTTTTCGTCAGAGGGTCTTTTGTTTTTGATGGATAAAATTTTTGAGTATTTTGATGTTACAGACGATGCCGAAATTACAATGGAAGTTAACCCGAAAACTGCGGACATGGCAAAGTTGCGCGCTATAAGAGGAGCAGGGGTAAACCGCTTGAGCATAGGTGTACAGTCCTTTTGTGATGAAGAATTAGAAAAAATCGGCAGAATTCACACTGCAAAAGATGCTGAGAACTGTATTTTAGATGCAAAGTTTGCAGGGTTTAAAAATATAAGCATTGACCTGATGTTCGGTATTCCAAATCAAACGGTAGAAAGCTATCGGAACTCCTTGATAAAAGCTACAACCACAGGGGTAAACCATATTTCTGCTTACAGTCTTATTCTGGAAGAGGGTACACCTCTTTATGAAAAGGTTAAGAACCGAGAAGTTCGTCTGCCTAGAGAAGATGCAGAAGCAGAAATGTATGAGATAACAAAAACAGTTTTATCAACTTCAGGGTTTAATCAGTACGAAGTTTCAAATTACGCAAAAAATGGTTTTGAATCCCGCCACAACCTAAAATACTGGGATTGTGAAGAATATATAGGTTGTGGTACTGCTGCGCACTCATACTATCGTGGTAAGCGCTTTTCAAACCATGAAACCATAGAAGCTTACATAAATAACCCAACGGAAAAATTAAACGAGATTGAGCTTTCGCAAAAAGATAAAATGTCCGAGTTTATGTTTGTGGGATTGCGTAAAATCGAGGGTATTGATATTCAGGAATTTGAGTGCCGATTTATAAATTCTCCCTATGAAATCTACGGAGATGTTATTGATAAATATATAAAATTGGGACTGTTAACCCATGAAAAAGGATATTTAAGATTCACAGAACGCGGTATGCGTTTTTCAAATCAGGTATTATGTGAATTCGTATAGAGGGCATTTTTATGTTTTACAAAGTAAGTAATTTAAAAATGAGCATAACTTCGTCTTTTGACGAAGTTTTTTCTGCATGTGCAAAAAAAATGAACATAAAAAAAGAGGATATTTTATCTTCTAAAATTTTACGAAAGTCTATTGATGCCAGAAGAAAACAGGTAAGTTTCATATATTCCTGTATGATTGAAACTGATAAAAAAATCTCGCTTTCTGATAATATAACGCTCATCGAAATGAAGAATGATGATACTGTAATAATGGGAAATGTACCGCTTAATTACAGACCTGTCGTTGTAGGCTTTGGTCCTTGCGGTATGTTTTGTGCGCTTACTTTGGCGAGGCGCGGTTACAACCCTATTGTCATTGAGCGCGGGGCAGATGTGGAAACGCGAACAAAAAAAATAACTGAATTTTGGTCGGGCAAGGATCTTGATACAAATACAAATGTGCAATTTGGCGAGGGCGGAGCGGGAACTTTTTCTGACGGAAAGCTCACTTGTCGAATAGGTGATGTGTTGATTGACAGCGTTTTAGAAGATTTCGTCCGTCATGGTGCCCCTGAGGATATTTTGTATTCAGCACTACCGCATATAGGAACAGATATTTTAAAGAATGTTGTTAAATCTATAAGAGAAGAAATCATTTCTTCAGGCGGCACAGTTATTTTTAATAAAGCTGTCGCTAATATAAATATAAAAGATGGGGAAATTTCCTCACTCATTCTTTCGGATGGGAACGAAGTCCCTTGCAATGTAGCGGTTTTTGCCATAGGACACTCGGCGCGAGATACCTATAAAATGCTTTTTGACAAGGGTATAAAAATGATACCAAAAACCTTTTCTGTCGGCGTCAGGTGTGAACATCTGCAAGCGGACATCGACAATGCTCTTTACGGCGATTTTGCAGGACATCCGGCACTTGGTGCTGCAAGCTATAAAGTTTCCAACAGAGTCGGCGATGTGGGATGCTACAGCTTTTGTATGTGCCCCGGCGGCACAGTGGTTACTGCGTCGTCCGAGGAAGGCATGGTAGCTGTAAACGGTATGAGCGAGCGAGCCAGAAACAATAAAAACTCAAACAGTGCTATATGCATAAATGTGAGCGAAAAAGATTTTGGAGCACACCCACTGTCAGGAATTGAATTTCAGCGCAGTTTAGAGAAAATGGCTTTCAATCTGGGGGGCAAAAATTATAACTCTCCCGTGCAAACTTTAGGAGACTATATCGACGGCAAAAAGACAAAAAAACTGGGTAAGGTAGTGCCGAGCGTCACAAGGGGATATGAGTTTTCTGACTTAAACACTATGTTCTCACAAGGATTTAACGACTTAATGAAAAAGAGCTTTTCTCTCTTTGACAAAAAAATTGAAGGGTTTGCTGCAGTGGACACTGTTTTGACCGGCGTTGAAACAAGAACATCTGCTCCTGTGAGAATTTTGAGAAGGGAAGACTTTATTAGTGAATCTGTGTCAGGTCTTATGCCCGCAGGCGAGGGTGCAGGGTATGCCGGAGGCATAATGAGTGCCGCCGTTGACGGAATAAAATGTGCAAATGAAATCATAAAAAAATACCAAGCATAAACAACGGAGCAACACCACGGCTTATGTTGCTGCCGATGGCAGGTGCTTGACATTTTTTTGATTTAAAGATATAATCATGTTAGTTTATTGTAAGCTTTTATGGGGAATAGAGGTGATTTTATGGCAATAAAACTGAAAAAAGATGAAAACTCAGAACCGGAGGTTTTAGGAACCGAAAGCTTTGGTATTCCTAAAGACTGTACAAAAAAACAGAAATTCAACAAGCTGAAGCTTGTTTTTTATATTGTGGCGGTTGCTGCTATATGTGTGACCGGATATAAGTATTATAATGAAGCGGTGGATTTTTTGTTACCTGAAATCACATTTGACAAAACCAAGCAACCTGTTATATACAGTAAGCCATCACAAATCGTAATAAGAATGCAAAAAGGAAAGTCTAAAGTGTTATCTGTTGCAGATATAAATGACGAAAGTCAAAAGGTAATTAAAACAGCAGACAGGGGAAAAACGGTTTTTTTTATGGATAAAGCTGATGCTTCCTTATCCGGATGTGAGTTTTATGTATATAGCGTCGAAAATGACAAGGTTAAAAAAATTGCTGAAGATGTTGCAGATTATAAAATAAATGCAGATGGGAAATTTGCGGTATACAGAGAAGGAAATGCACTGTATTTTACGGATTTTGAAAATTCCAGAAAAATATCAGACGATGTTTCGGAATATTTTTTAAGCAAAAATAATCAGGTTATAACATTTTTATCATCAGACGGGAAAACACTGTATACTTGTGGCACGGGCGAAAACGAAAAGGCTGCTGTAGTAGACAGAAATGTTCAGAAGATTGTTACTCCCAAGGACGAGCATGTCAAAATTTACTACATAAAGGATTCTACGCTTTACCTCAAGGAATATGACACAGGTCGCAAACGAATCGCCAAAGATGTCATTGATGCCATAATGGTAGGCGATACCGTGTATTATACTACATCAGAAGCCTATAACAGACCTATAGAGGACTTTCTTTTTGATGAAATGGCAGATGCAGACAGAGACTTTGAAAAGCCTGACGGAGCAAAATACATAAAAGAGGTAGACGGTGTAAGTATTTTCAAAGGTGAAGACTACGCTAAGGATAAAGAAGAATACAATAAAAAGTTGATTCGTGATGAGATAAGGTCATATTTCAAAGAGAATAAAATCATAACAAAGGGTTATTCCTTATATGCACATATTAACGATGAAAGGAAAATCGTTGATACAAATCTTTCAACGCCTTATCTTTCATATAACAGTTGCAAAAACATTATAGCATACAAGAAAAATGACATATCATCTGTTGTAAGCAAGGATTTAAAGGAATTAGCGGGCATCGAAGAAATAGAAGCAGTAATAAGCCAGGTGCTGAATACAACTCCTGATATAGATATGTATCTGGTCAAAGACGGAAAAAAACCGATATTTGCATTGGAGTATTCACCATCGATGCAGGTAGAGATATCGTTGGACGGTAAGTATCTTTACTGTATCGAGAGCAAAGAGGATGCAACCGCAGGCGTGCTTGCAAAATACAAAATTACCCCATCGGAATTAGATGACAGAACGGAAATAGAAAATGGTGTTACTGATTTTGCTTTAGACGGTAGTGATTCCTCAGCGGTTATGGTGTTTAAAGGCGATGAGTTAAGCCTTTATTATAACGACGAGCTGATAAGACTGTCAGACAAGTCCTGCAGAGAGTTTTTCTTTGTAGACAGAACACTGTATTTTTATGATGATTATGATTACGATACAAAGTCAGGGACTTTGTGCAGCGTAAAGAATAAAAAAATCTCAGAAATCGATAAAAATGTGCATTGTTTTGATGTGAGAAAGCACGATACTGTGTCCTATATCAAGGACTACAACCCTGATTTAAAAACAGGCATGCTGTATGTAAAAGACAATGGAAAAACTGTGTACCGTGACGCCCATGTTAAAACGATAATAAATTGATATAAATGTTATTAAATTTTACTTTACAATGGTTTTTATTTGTGATACAATTAGCTTAGAATACTATTGGTGTTTCATATAATGTAGCAAGGAGGATATTTTCATGAGAAAAACAGGCAGAAGAGGCAACAGTGACTTTATTGAAGAAGATTTACTTCCGGAAGATGGTACATTGGAAGAAAGCTACGACGAAGAAATTAAAGACAGTGATGAAGAAATTCTTTATGATGATGAAGAAAAAACTTCTGTGAATGTGTGGAAGAAAATAGGCAAAGTGGCTATAGTAATTGTTGCTTTGATTTTAATCTTCTTATTATCGATGTATGGTACCAAATGGATTATAAACAAAAATGCACAACCAACAAATTACAAACACGGCAGTATTCCCTATAGTGATGAATCAGAAGATGATTACGAAGAGCCTCAGGATGAATATGAAGAGGCTATAGATGAAACAGATGATGAATATGAAGAAGATGATGAATACACAGGCGACGGATACGAGGAAGATGTGAGAGTGACACCGTCTAAGCCTAATAAGGAAAACGATACATCTGAGGACAAGAAAGAAAATCAAGAAGATAAAGAAGAGGAGAAAACTCCTCAAAAGCCTTCTGAATCTGAAAAGCCCACGACTCCTGCAGAGCCTACAACTCCTGCAGAACCTTCGACACCGTCAACTCCGTCAACTCCGTCGAAGCCGGCAATTGTTCCGGGTAATCCTGCGGCTTAATGAAAGAAATCAAATCAAAATCTGCTGCTGATACTGAAAGAATCGCAGCAGATTTTGCAAAAGAGCTGTCTTCTGGCGCAGTTGTGTGCCTATATGGAGAAATGGGTGTAGGAAAAACTGTATTTACAAATGGTCTGTGTCGGGCTTTGGGTGTATGTGAGTACGCTACCAGCCCGACATTTACTGTTGTTAATGAATACGACGGAGGAGTTTTTCCTGTGTATCATTTTGATATGTATCGTATAGAGGATGAGGACGAATTGTTAGAAATAGGTTTTGATGAGTATTTGAATTCGGGTGGAATTTGTATTATTGAGTGGCCCGAAAACATACCAGAATCATTGCCGGAAAAGAGAATAAATATTAAGTTTTTGCGTGAGTCAGCTGATGAACGCACAATTATTATCGAAGGGTGAAGTTATGTTAGTTCTTGGTATAGATTCAACATCTGATGCTGCTACTGCGGCGTTGGTGCAGGATGGTGTACTTTTATGTGAATATACCCAAAACCAAAAGAAAACACACTCAGTAAAGCTTCTGCCGATGATAGAGAGTATGCTTTCGGATATGGAAATCGAGCTTTCTGAGATAGATGTTTTTGCTTGTGGTATCGGTCCCGGTTCATTTACGGGAGTGCGGATAGGAGCGGCGACAATTCGCGGATTTTGTGATGCATTGTCAAAGTCAGTTGCAGCGGTAACGAGTCTTGAAGCTTTGTACAACAATGTAAACACTTTTGATGGAACTGTTATAACTTTGGTTTTTGCCAGAGAAAATGAGTGTTACACTTCAGCCTATGAAAACGGCAGTGAGATACTTGCTCCTACAGTTATGACGATTGAACAGATAATATCGTTTGCCAAAGGGAAAAAATGTATCTTTGTGGGCGATGGAGCAACTATAAATAAAGAAGCGCTTTCTTGTGTTGCTGATAGTTCCTTTGCTCAGGGGCGTCACAATATAATCTCTGCAGGAGCAGTAGCCGAAATAGGCTATAAAAAAGCTCTGGCGGGAGAGCTTGGTAATTCCAATATTATAGCTCCGCTTTATTTAAGAAAGTCACAGGCAGAGCGTGAGTATGATGAAAAACATAAAACGGAGGAAAAATAAATGAAAGTTGTAGTAGGTGCAGACCACGGCGGTTTTGATTTGAAAGAAGTGTTAAAAAAACATCTGGAAGAAAAGGGTTTTGATATTACAGATGTGGGGACATATGATACAAATTCAGTAGATTATCCGGATATTGCAGTTAAAGCTTGCGAGAAGGTAACATCAGGAGAGTGTGCCTGGGGCGTGCTTGTTTGTGGAACAGGAATAGGAATTTCTATGGCGGCAAACAAGGTAAAAGGTATTCGTTGTGCTTTGGTTTCTAATGAATATTCTGCAGAAATGACAAAACGACACAACAACGCCAATATGCTTGCCTTTGGCGGAAGAGTGACGGGAACCGATTTGGCTAAAAATATTTTAGACGCTTATATCAGTGCTGAATTTGAAGGTGGAAGACATCAAAAAAGAATTGATAAAATCACAGCGATAGAGGTTTGATTATGTTAAACAGAAGAGATAAAATAAACTATTATTTGGATATAGCGGAAACTGTTGCAGAACGAAGCACTTGCTTAAGACGCTGCTACGGCGCAATTATTGTAAACAATGACGAAATAATTTCAACAGGCTATAACGGCGCGCCTCGAGGCAGAAAAAACTGTATAGATTTGGGAAAATGCGTAAGACAGGAATTAAACATTCCCAGTGGAGAAAGATATGAACTTTGCCGTTCTGTTCATGCAGAACAAAACTGTATAATATCCGCATCCCGTCGGGATATGCTGGGTGCAACCCTGTATCTAGCTTGCAGAGATGGCGCAACGGATAAGCTTTTGTCGGGAACTAATAGTTGCACAATGTGCAAGCGTGCCATTATCAATTCAGGGATTTCTTATGTTATAATCCGCGATACAAAGGAAGAATATAGAATTATAGATGTAAACGACTGGATAACAGAAGACGATTCATTATTTGAATAGACTGATTTTGATTGGTAAAAATAAAACAGAATAAGCAAAAGTTTGCGATTGCATTTTTGCAATCGCATTTTTTTATCAGGAGGTGGCAAAAGTGACAGATGAGATCAAGCTAATAAAGAGGATCAAGCATGGAGATATGGAGGCTTTTTCACAGCTTGTGGCCATTTATGAGAAAAAAGCATTTAACTTTGCCTACCGAATGCTCCATGATTACGGTGAAGCAGAAGATGCCACCCAAGAGGCGTTTTTGAAGGTGTTTGACAAGATTGATACATTTAATGGTAAATCGTCGTTTTCTACCTGGTTTTTTACTGTGTTGAATAATTTGTGCCTGGATATGCTGAGAAAACGCTCGCGCAGTGCAGGTGCCGTAAGTTTAAATCAAACAACTACAGAGGATGATGAGTACGAGCTACAGGTGGAGGATAATTCGCCAGGGCCTTACGAACAATTACAGAAGAAAAATGCCAAAGAGGTGTTAGAACAAGCACTTACATTGATTTCAGATGAACACAGAGCGGTAATAGTAATGCGCGAAATTAACGAAATGGAATATGAAGAAATTGCACAAATATTAGGAGTTTCGTTAGGTACTGTAAAATCACGAATCTCCAGAGCAAGACTTGCACTTCGCAAAATTTTAGAAGAGAGTAAGGAACTTTTTATATGAAATATCGTCTTAATTATTGAAAGGAGGCAAACAATGGCAAATTGCAAAGAAATACTTAACTTAATACCGCTTTATGCGGATAATGTACTTGCAGAAAGTGAAAAGGACATGGTCAGACGACATATAGATTCTTGCAAGAAATGCAAGCAGGAATTTCAATTTATGACATCAATAGTATCGACGGCGGCTGAACTTCCTGAAATTTCGGTCCCAGACGATTTTCATAAAAAGCTTATAGCGAAAGCCGCTGTAAGTGCGCGCAGAAAAAGAACAAAGCGCCTGTCATTATACAAACAAATAGGCACTGTAGCAGCTGTGGCAGCTGTTTTTGCGCTTTGTGTGGTTTCATTTGGCAATATGGAAAAGCAACCGAATATTGCTACAAATCCTGATGATTATATTGTAGAAACACCGAAAGCATCAGAAAATCCCGTAAGTATAATTGTAAAAGATGAAGACACTTCCGAAGAAAACAGGACTGATATATCAAAAGAATTGTCCAAAGAAGCTGTAAAATTTCAAAAGAGTATTTCCAAAAAAACAACACCTTCAGCGGAGCAAAAAGAAGACATTGACAACACAACTCCTATTCTGAAAAATCCGTCAACTGCCGAAGTAGCAGGGTCAAACACACACCCTGATATATCAGGTGCGACAAGCGGGGCTTCTGCTGTAATGGAAGAAGAAATTGCGAGATACACTGTTGCGACTGTGGTTGTGACTGAGAATATGAGCGAACAGGTGACAAACATTCTATCTTCTTATGAAAAAGATGACATAGGCTATAAGGTTTCTGACATCAATACAGTAATACGCAGCTTAGCGGAACTGGGAGTAACGGTAGAAGCGAAAATCTGTGACAATATAATGAACAACTATATAATTGTAGAAGATTAAATACAAAAGAGAACAAAGAAGATTTAAACAAAGTAAACGACCTCCAATTGTTAGATTTTGGTCTGACTTTTGGAGGTCGGTTTGTTTTAATAATATTTTTATTACATAGATCTATGTACCATTTCAGTGGCGATAGTAAGGGCATCATACGGTG
>JAZNUA010000007.1:0-14381 GCA_045592045.1 Congzhengia sp.
GTTTTTGCGCACAAATTAGTTTTTTCGGAAAATAAAAAAGGTGCGAAGCCAGAGCAACGCACCGAAAAATGTTGCTCTGACATTGTTTGCAGCAAAACTTATTCCAACCCAGGATATAAGTATCAAAGCATACATTTTTACCTATTGTATGCCTGGGTGGAGATAATATGAAGTTTTGCTGCAAATACAATATTACCACAAATTGAGACAAAATACAAGTCTTTTATGTGTTTCGATTTTAGAAACATTGTTTCAGCTGAAGTTTTTGCGCACAAATTAGTTTTTTCGGAAAATAAAAAAGCGTGTAGCAGAAACTACACGCAAAAAATACATAGCTTCTGCTTTTGTCGCCAAACAAAATTAAATAGATACATAAACTCGTATGCATTAAAGAAGCATGTATTTTTATCAAAGATAAAAGTACATCACGAGTATCTGTATCTACATATTTAATTTTGCTTGGCACATACAATATTACCACATTTTTTGACAAAATACAAGTCTTTTATGTGCTTCAATTTCCGAAACATTGTTTCAGATAGAAAAAATAGCCGGATTCTAAAAACAGATGGCGTTTTTTGGTTAAATTTACATTGACAAAGATTCATGTTTAGGATATAATAAATTGGTATAGTTAGATGTAAAATTTTTTCTCTTTGGAGGTTTTTATGGAAAGAACTTATGTAAAGGATATTAAAGAAAATATCGGCAAAACAGTAAAAGTTCAGGGCTTTATTGAAAATTTCAGAAATTCTAAAGCTATGGCATTTATTATATTAAAAGATATTACGGGAAAAATTCAGGTAACTGTTGAAAAAGAAGCCCATCCAGAAATGGAATCTGCTTTAGATATCTTAACAGGTGACAGCGTAATCACTGTTGTTGGTAAAGTTATAGAAAATGAATATGTGAAAATGGGTGGAATTGAAATTTTGCCCGACGAACTGATTGTTGAAAGCGTTGCAGACGCTCTCCCCATCACAAGAAAGGAAATCCCCGCAACAAAGAAAAAACAAGCAGTAGAGCGCTCTTCAATTGACCAGAGAATTGATTTTCGTTGGATAGATTTAAGAACAGACGAAAACCAGCTTATGTTTAAAGCGCAGACAGTTTTGGTTAATGCAATGCGTGAATTTTTATTGAAAAACGACTTTTTGGAAATTCATTCGCCCAAGCTTATTGGTACAGCCAGCGAAAGCGGTTCTGATGTGTTTGAGGTAAAGTATTTCGACAGAAATGCATACCTTGCTCAGAGTCCTCAGTTCTATAAGCAAATGGCTATGGCAAGCGGATTTGAAAGGATATTTGAGGTTGGTCCTGTTTTTCGTGCTGAAAAGTCTTACACAAGTAAGCACACAACAGAATTTACAGGATTTGACTTAGAGTTCAGCTATATCAATTCTTTCCGTGATGTTATGAAAATGGAAGAGGATTTGTTAACATACGCTTTAGAGAAAGTGGCAGAAAAGTACGGCCAGGAAATCAAAGAAATGTTCGGGCTTGAGGTTATCGTTCCTAAAAAGCCTTTCCCTGTTGTAACATTGGCAGAGCTTTACGAAGGCTTAGAGAAAGATTTCGGATATAAAGTGCCTGAAAGTGAAAAAGGTGATTTAACAACAGAAGCAGAGCGTCTGAGCTTTGACTGGGTTAAAAAACACTATGACCACGAGTTCTTATTTGTAACAGATTACAGCGCAGAAAAAAGAGCCTTCTACCATATGAGAGACGAAAAAGGTATGCCCTTAGGCTATGACCTTATCTGGCGTGGCGTGGAAATCACAACAGGTGCACAGCGTGAACATCGTTACGAAATTTTAAAGAAGCAGGCTGAAGAAAAAGGATTAGCAAAAGATGTAGAGTTCTATTTGGAATTTTTCAGATATGGTTGTCCTCCCCATGGTGGTTTCGGTATTGGTATTGATAGATTAACAATGCTTTTATTAGGCTTACACATCAAGGATTCAATGTTTATTTTCCGCGGTCCTAACAGATTAAACCCATAATTAAAAAACACAGGAGTGAAAAAAATGAGTAAAACCGTTATACCGGCAGGCTATAAGGCCTCCTTAGACACATATGATATGCAAAGAGCAATATCTAACATTAAAGAGACCTTCCAAAAAGAATTTTCTTCGGCTCTTAATCTGAAAAGAGTTACAGCACCGCTTTTTGTTGCAGAAAATTCAGGTCTTAATGATAATTTAAACGGTTTTGAGCGTCCTGTTACATTTGATATTCCCGCTGTGGGAAAGAATGCACAGATTGTCCACTCTTTGGCAAAATGGAAGCGTCTTGCCCTAAAGCAGTATGATTTTGCGGTTGGCAATGGGTTATATACTGATATGAACGCTATAAGACGAGACGAGGAACTTGATAATCTTCACTCGATTTATGTCGACCAGTGGGATTGGGAAAAAGTAATAACAAAGGAAAAACGAAATATAGACTATTTAAAGAAGGTAGTTTCTGCAATCGTTGGTGCGATTTGTGACACAAACGATTCTTTGCACACTCGTTTCCCTCAACTCACAACTCATCTGTGCCGTGATGTTGCTTTTATTACGACACAGGAGCTTGAAAATATGTATCCTGATATGACGGCGAAGGAACGCGAAAACGCCTTTACCAAAGTTCATAAAACTGCATTTATCATGCAGATTGGTGGCAAGCTGAAATCAGGCAAGCCCCATGATGGCAGAGCTCCGGACTATGACGACTGGTCATTAAACGGCGATATTTTCTTCTGGCATGAAACACTTGATTGTGCCGTTGAAATTTCTTCAATGGGAATTCGTGTTGATAAGGCGGCACTTGATAATCAGCTGACAATCTCAGGTTGTGACGACAGACGAGAGCTTCCTTTCCATAAAATGCTTTTACAGGATGAGTTGCCCTTAACAATCGGTGGAGGAATCGGTCAATCAAGGCTTTGTATGCTGATGTTGGGTTGTGCTCATATAGGCGAAGTTCAGGCAAGTATCTGGGATGAATACACACTTGATGTTTGTGCTGCAGCCGGCGTAAACATTTTATAATAACCTTTATACAGGAGGAATATAAGTGAAAACGACAGTTAGACAGATTTATAGAGATACAAACACATACGCCGAAAAAGATATTAAAATTTCCGGCTGGATAAGGACAATCAGAGCATCAAATGCTTTTGGTTTTATCGAGATAAACGATGGTACATTTTTTAAGAATATTCAAATAGTTTTTGAGAGCGAAATTTTAGCAAACTACAAAGAGATTGCCGCACTAAATGTGGGTGCTGCATTAAATATTAAGGGAAAATTGGTCTTAACACCTGAAGCAAAACAACCCTTTGAAATAAAGGCAGAATCAATAGAAATAGAGGGTGCTTCTACTCCTGATTACCCATTACAGAAAAAGCGCCACTCTTTTGAGTTTTTAAGAACAATAGCACACCTACGCCCCAGAACAAACACCTTTTCTGCAGTTTTTAGAATAAGGAGTTTGGCGGCGTATGCTATTCACAAATTCTTTAACGAAAGAGATTTTGTATATACTCACACACCGTTAATTACAGCCAGCGACTGCGAGGGTGCAGGCGAAATGTTCAAAGTAACAACACTTGATTTAGAAAATGTTCCTATGGAGGATTCAAAAATAGATTTTACTCAGGACTTTTTCGGCAAAAGTGCAAACCTTACAGTAAGTGGTCAGTTAAATGCTGAAACCTATGCTATGGCATTCAGAAATGTTTACACATTCGGTCCTACCTTCAGAGCGGAAAATTCAAATACAACCCGCCATGCAGCAGAGTTCTGGATGATTGAGCCTGAAATCGCTTTTGCAGACCTTTCGGACGATATGGAGCTTGCAGAGGATATGCTCAAATTCATAATTAAGTATGTTTTGGAAAATGCTCCTGAGGAAATGGAATTTTTAAATAAGTTTGTAGATAACGGACTTATTGAGCGACTTAACTTCGTTGCAAATTCCGACTTTGGCAGAGTAACATATACTGATGCTATTGAAATATTAAAGAAAAACAACGAAAACTTTGATTACCCTGTTGAATGGGGCAGTGATTTACAGACAGAACACGAGCGTTACCTAACAGAAGAGGTGTTCAAAAAACCTGTATTTGTTACGGATTATCCCAAAGAAATAAAGGCTTTTTATATGAGATTGAACGACGACGGCAAAACCGTTGCCGCTATGGACTGTTTAGTTCCCGGTATTGGAGAAATTATCGGCGGCAGCCAGAGAGAAGAAAGGTTAGATGTCCTAACATCTCGTATGAAGGAATTGGGACTTGACGAAAAGGATTATTGGTGGTATTTAGACCTTCGTAAATACGGCGGAACACACCACGCAGGCTTTGGTCTTGGATTTGAGCGTGCTATTATGTATTTAACGGGTATTTCCAATATCCGTGATGTGTTGCCTTTCCCCAGAACAGTGGGTAATGCTGATTTCTAATCTTTAAAAAATATTTAAAATAAGCTATTGCATCGGTGCAATAGCTTATTTTTATAAAAAAGTATAGACAAAATGAAAAAATAGTGTCATAATAAAATCAGATTAACACCTTATAAGGAGAAGCAGATGAGTGTTTTAAATGAAGTAAGATATTATGAATTATTATCGGAAAAAATGCCTAGCAAAAAAGATGTGGTTTCAGAAATTGTCAACTTGCAGGCGATTCTCAGCTTGCCGAAAGGCACAGAACATTTTGTAAGCGATATTCATGGTGAATACGAGCATTTTATGCATATTTTAAGAACTGCATCAGGTGTAATAAAAGCAAAAATAAACGATATCTACGGAAATACGCTGTCTGTAAAGGAACAAACAATTCTGGCTAATTTAATCTACTATCCTGAAAAAGCATTAAAACACGCACCAAAAAACAGAGAATGGTACGAAAGCAATCTTTTAAAATTGATTGAGGTGTGTAAGCTTGCCTGCGGAAAGTACACCCGTTCAAAAGTAAGAAAAGCCTTACCTGTAAAATATGCATACATAATAGATGAGCTTTTAAATTGCGATGCGAAAAACATCAACAAAGAAAATTACTACAATTCTATCATAGAAAGCATTATAGATTTGGGAAGTGCCGATGATTTTATTATTGAAATTGCATCGGTAATACGCAGACTGTCTATAGACCATTTGCATATTGTAGGCGACATTTTTGACAGAGGTTCAAGACCTGATAAGGTTCTTGACACGATAATGGGTCATAAATCAGTAGATATTCAGTGGGGAAACCATGATATCGTCTGGATGGGCGCAATGATGGGACATGAGGCGTGTATTGCCATTGCTATTGCTAACAGTCTAAAATATGGAAATACGCTGTTTTTAGAAGAGGGCTACGGCGTAAGTTTAAGAACTCTTGAACAGTTTGCCCAAAAACTGTACACAGGAAAAGATAATATCGAAAAAATGTACAAAGCAATTTCTATGATACGCTTTAAGCTGGAAGATGCTTTGATGAAAGAAAATACAGAATTCAATATGGTTCAAAACACCAAGCTTGACAGAATTTGCTTTGATGACTTTTCTTGGTGTGGGTATAAGATGAATACTTGCGAATTTCCTACCGTGAGTAAAAGTAATCCCTATGCGCTGACCGAAGAAGAGCAAGATGTATTAAATAGTTTGAAGCATAGCTTTTTAAATAGCGAAAAAGCTCAAAAGCACTTAAATTATCTGTTCGCCAAGGGAAATATTTATCTTTGTTACAACGGAAACCTCCTGTATCATGGCTGTATTCCTTTGGACGAAAACGGCGATTTTGCTAAAATTACATTTGATGGAAAAATCTTTTGGGGAAGGGCATTTTTAGATTACTGTGAAAAAAATCTGAGAAAAGCATATAGCGAAAGAAGCAAAGAAATGCTTGATTTTGTGTGGTATCTGTGGTGCTCGCCAGATTCGCCTCTTTTTGGCAAAAAGAAAATGGCAACCTTTGAAAGAATGTTTTTAGATGACAAAGAAGCTCACGCAGAAGAAAAGCAACCGTATTTCAAACTTCAGGACAATGAAGAAATATGTGACAAAATCTTAGAAGAATTCGGACTGCATAAAACAGGCGGTCACATAATAAACGGACATATTCCTGTTAAGTTTAAGGAAGGTGAAAACCCAATAAAAGCCGGAGGTAAGCTGATTTTAATAGATGGCGGAATGTCAAAAACATATCGTCTCACCACGGGAATAGCAGGGTACACTCTCACCTTTAATTCTTATGGACTAACGCTTACGGCTCATCATCCTTTTGAGGGAGTTGATGCCATTGTAGAAAAAAATCTGGAAATGATGTCACAAAAGCGTGTTGTGGAAAAAGCAAAACGCAGAGTTTTAGTAAAAGATACCGATATAGGCAAGAAATTACTCGGGGATATTGAAGACTTAAAGACCCTTATGTTTTTATACGATTTGGGCGTCGTATCGGAAAAAGAAAAATAGAGATTAACTGCAAAAAACTGTTTAAAAAGTAAAATTTTTAAACAGTTTTTTTAAAATTATGTTGAAATTTTAAGAATTTATTGACAAAATAACACAAATATATTAAAATAAAATAGATATAGTTTGTTAATTATCACTAAGTCCAAGTTGGTGATTATGTCATAAAGAAACTTTGAAAATTAGCGGAGTAACCATTACAGGTATTGAAGTACTGAAGTTTGTGAGTAGTAAGGGGTAAAAAATGAAAAAAATATCAATCAAAAACAGATATTTATTCTTAGTAGACATAGTGCTATGTTCTTTGGCGTACATAGCAATGATACTTTTGGGCTATGATGTGTCTGAGGCGGTATTCAGATATACACAGGGGATTAACCTGATAGTTGCTGCGACATTTGTTTTCCTGTTTGCAATGCTTATGGGAAATATGTACAGAACAGATTGGATTCATGCAGGCAGCCGCGAGTATGCGATACTTATTGGCGGGTGCTTTACTGCCGGAGTGGTAAATTCTATACTTGGGTTAGAGATTGCGTATAAAATTATTTGTCCTAAAGTCAATATTGCAGCGAATTTTTGTATTATTACTCTTTTCTGTGCTACAAGATTTTTTATAAGATTTTTTAATAATTTGAGTAATGCACTGAAAAAAGAAAAAAACACTAAAGTTTTAATAATCGGGGCAGGGGCTTTAGCCGTTACACTTTTAAGAGAAATAGCTACAAATCCTGCACTTACCTATGATGTTGTGGGACTTATTGATGATGATAAATCAAAATGCAAGACGCAGATTTATGGCGCGCAGGTTTTAGGTGGCAGACAGGATATTTTAAGTGTATGTCTGGAAAAAGAAGTAGCTGAAATAATTTTTGCTATTTATGCTTTACCTATCAATGAAAGGCACGAGATTCTTGACCTTTGCAGTAAGACAGGGTGCAAAGTCAAGATTATTCCCGGTGTTGCCGATATGATAGATGAAGAAATTGACTTTGCAAAAATCCGAGATGTTGAAATTGAAGATTTATTGGAGAGAGAACCCATAGTTTTGGACAATCAGATGATTGAAAGTGATATCAAAGGAAAAACAATCTTGGTTACTGGCGGTGGTGGGTCTATTGGCTCGGAACTTTGCCGTCAGATTATGAAATATGAGCCTAAAAAGCTTGTTATTCTCGATATTTATGAAAATACCACATACGAACTTCAAACAGAGCTTGAAGATGAGTATCACAATCCTAATATAGAAGTGATTATTGCTTCTATTCGTGATAAAAAGAGGCTGGATGAGGTATTTGGGAAACACAAACCTGAAATTGTTTTTCATGCTGCTGCTCACAAGCATGTTCCTTTGATGGAATATTCGCCTTGTGAGGCAATAAAGAATAATGTTTTTGGAACATATAATGTGGCAATGTGTGCTGTCGAATACGGTGTTTCACGCTTTGTTATGATATCCACCGACAAGGCTGTTAACCCGACCAATGTGATGGGAGCAACAAAGAGACTGTGCGAAATGATTGTACAGACTTTTTCAAAGAAGAGCACTACTGAGTTTGTTGCAGTAAGATTTGGTAATGTTTTAGGCTCACACGGCTCGGTTGTTCCCCGATTTAAAAAGCAGATAGCAGTCGGTGGTCCTGTTACAGTTACACACCCGGAAATTACAAGATTTTTTATGACAATTCCTGAGGCAGCACAGTTAGTACTTCAAGCTGCAAGTTATGCAAAGGGCGGAGAAATCTTTGTCCTTGATATGGGTAAGCCGGTTAAAATATATGATTTGGCAAAAAAATTGATAAGATTATCAGGTTATGTGCCTGACGAAGAGATAAAGATTGAATTTACAGGGCTTCGTGAGGGTGAAAAACTTTACGAGGAATTGTTGATGAATGAAGAAGGTTTACAAGAAACGACACACAGTAAGATTTTTGTAGGAAAACCTATAGATATGGATATGCAAACATTAGAAGATAAATTGTCTGTATTAGAGAATGCTCTTACAAAAGAACCTGATGAAATAAAACAAATATTAAAAACTGTTGTGCCTACATATCAAATAACTGAAAACAGTAAAAGCGTTTAACAGTCAGATTTACACAAATATCAGCAAAAGCACAGCAAGCATTGCAAAATTGAACACAGAAAATGTAAGCAGAAAGTTTTTGTTACTGATGGTTTTTTCTTGTGCGATAAATCTGTAGGATATAAGGCTTGCCATAGAAGCGATAACAGTGCCCAAACCGCCGATATTTGTGCCCAGAATCAAAGAACGGGCGTTGTCAGTAAAAGACACCAACATTGTAGCCGCAGGTACATTGCTGATGATTTGAGATATAAAAGCTGACATTAAAATCTCGCGGTTTGCCATAGCAGAAGAAATCAGATCGTATACAGCAGGTATTCGTGCTATATTGCCTGCAAAAATAAAGAAAAACACAAATGTCGACAATAATACATAGTCGGCATTTTTTAATAGCTTTCTGTCAGTAAAAATAACATACAAAAGAACAATGGCTAATGTTATGTAGCAAGAAATTATTTTTAGTACGGATAAAATACACAACACAAATAGTATTAAAAATGAGAAAAACATTTTTTTGTTAAGGTAGGAAACAGCTTTTTCATTGTCTTTTAATAGCGGAGTGTTTTTTCTGAAAAATAAACACACTAAAATCATTGCAAAACATGCCACGCCTAAAGGTAATGTTATCTTAAAGAAATTCCATAATGACATATTGTAGTTGGTGTACAAAAACAGATTTTGCGGATTTCCGATAGGCGTCAAAAGACTGCCCAGATTTGCAGAAATTGTTTCCATAACAATGCAGAAAATCACCGAGCTGCTCTTTTGAGATTTCAATATGACTATGGAAAACGGCACAAAAGTAATAAGTGCAACATCGTTAGTGATAAATGCAGATGTAAAAAAACAAATGATACAAAGTGCAAAAATCATAGATTTCTCTGTTGAAATTTTGGCGGACAATGCCGATTTTAACGCATCAAATGCGCCTGCTTTTTTTAGTCCTGCCACCGCAATCATCAGGCAAAACAATAAAACTAAAACAGGAAGATTTATGTATGATAAATACTCTCTGTCAGGTTTTACGATAAACGAGGACAGAATGGCAAGAAGAGCAGAGATGCTTAACACAATATCGTATTTGAGTAGTTTTATAAGTTTCATAGCGTGTACCTTTTCTTCAAAATCTACAGATATAATTTTAGCATATTATAATTTCAATCGTTTTTTGATTTGTCTTAAAATCAAGTAGTCAAAAAAGCTTATTCCCAATCATCGACGGCCCTGCTTTTTTTCAACCCTTTTGAAAATGCATTTACTGTTTTTTCGGTTTCATCAAGCCAATAGGGGCGTGCAACCTTATCTTCAAACCCAGGTCGGTAGTCGTAGTCAGCATAGCTGAACCACACTGCAATTTTTATATTTTTATACTTATTTATACAATCAAACATATCATCTATCCATTTTGCCTTATCTCCACCTATAGAGCTACTGCTAAACTCAGTAATTATCCACGGGAATTCACTGAAAAATGGCTGATATTTTGCATCAATTTTGTCGTAAATTGTTTCAAATTCACGCCACGCCTCGCCGGTAACCGCACTGTAGTATGTGCCCGTGTTATAGCCCGTAATACCTATCATCTGAACATACTCATCCCCCGGATAGTACGCTAAGAAGTTGTTCCAATTACAAGGCGGGTAGTTGTTGTCATTTGGGTTATATATCCAAATTGCATTATTTACTCCCTCTTCTTTGAATATATTATAAAACCTACGCCAATTTGATACATAAATTTCAGGGTCGCTCATATTTATAACACCTGAATAGCTTGTCCAATCAGAATTCATTTCATTATTTAACCGGAACAAAAACGGATGGCCAAACTCCTTTGCCTGACGGGCAAATTTGCGGATTTCTTCGTCTTTTATCCCTCTGTAAATATCTATATTCGGCGTATAACCGAAAAGGTCGATATTGTTGCTGTTAGTTATCTGATATGTAAGCTCTACAATTTTGCCATCCTCGTAGTTTTTCTGCATAAACTCTGTCGGGAAATCCCAGGTGTGCTGAAGATACGACAAAATCACAGGGAAACTATATCCCAAATTTTTCTCAATTTGAGGTATGGTTTTGTTAATTCCTTCGTCATACACATTTGACGCAAATATGCCCCATCTTATGTTATCAGAATTTTTAATTTTAGTGTAAACTGCCTTTGTTTCATCAGACCAAAATGCAGGTTCTTGCGGTTTATATGAAATATTGTAAACGGCATTTCCTATGGGGGCAAAATTTTTAAAGCTGTTTACCGTTTTATATAAAATTTCCTGAAACATATCAAAGCTTGTGTTAAATCTAAACATAATGCGATAAAAATACCGTGTGTCTGTTTTTATTAAAATATAGGCATAGCCGTCAAATTCCGCATCACCGCTATCGTTAATAGTGGAACTTATTATCTGAGTGTTATAGCCGTTTTTTGTGGTCAGATTATCTTCTTTTACAGTTATTTTATTTTCCTTTTGCCAGGACTCGTTTAAAATAAATCTGTTAAGATAATATTCGATGTATTCATCCACATCTTTGTACGGCGAAAGCTCCCTTGAAACTGTAACATCAAAGTTTTCGCCTTTCCCTTTTACAAAAATCGGGCTCTTTGTAAAATCAAATTTTGTATTTTCCGGAAAATCTACCATATACCCATCTGTGTAGTTTACAAGGCGGAAACAATTATCTGTTTTATACACCTTTTTATTATCGTTTGACGGATTTAGCTTTTTATCCATAACTATAGCATTGTTTTCATAAAAAATTGTTTCATTTATTTGGGACAGTCCATCAGTTTCATCAATAGATGCCACAACTGAATGATATGTAATTTTATGCTTTATATTCTTTTTCCACTTTAATAGCGTTGGATTTTGTGAGTGGTAAACTGCAACAGCACCTACTATCATACAAAATGCAACGATTATTAAAATAATTTTTTTTGCATTCGTTTTCAAGTGTCAATATTCCTTTTTTTCTTTTTTATTTGTGTCAATTTTACCACAATTTTTATGATAAATCAATAACTAAGAGGCTATATCAAAATGGATTACATTTTGTTACAGCCTCTTGTATTATTTAAGATTTAATGTTCCTGATGCTGCGGCCTTTAGATATTCATTGATAAATCCATCTAAATCGCCATCCATAACAGCACCGATATTACCCATTTCAAAGTTTGTTCTGTGGTCTTTCACCATATTGTACGGATGAAAAACATAGGAACGAATTTGGCTTCCCCAGGCAATATCTTTCATATCGCCTTTTAAATCTTCGATTTTTTCCTTTTGTTCACGCTCTGCCATTTCCACAAGCTTTGCCTTTAGCATTTTCATAGCATTTTCTCTGTTTTGATGTTGTGAGCGCTCAGTCTGACAAGAAACGACTACACCTGTGGGAATGTGTGTCATACGGATAGCAGAATCAGTTTTGTTGATATGCTGACCGCCTGCACCGCTTGCACGGAAGGTGTCAACCTTTAAATCTTCGGGACGAATATTGATTTCAATGTCATCGTCGATTTCGGGCATTACATCCACTGATGCAAAAGAGGTGTGTCGTCTGCCCGATGCGTCAAAAGGTGAAATACGAACTAATCTGTGCACACCTTTTTCACATTTGGCATATCCATAGGCGTTTTCGCCTGTCAACTGAATAGTTACGCTTTTTACCCCTGCTTCATCGCCGGCAAGGTAGTCAAGCGTAGAAACGGAAAAACCGCGTCGTTCACCCCAACGCTGATACATACGGAGCAACATAGAAGCCCAGTCCTGTGCCTCTGTGCCGCCTGCACCCGGATGAATTGCTATGATTGCGTTGCTTTTGTCGTATTTTCCTGACAAAAGGGTTTCGAGCTTCATTGTTTCAAGCTCATCAGTTAAAGCCTTATATCCTTCTGCTATTTCAGGAAGCAGGCTTTCGTCGTCTTCGTCTATTGCTATTTCGACTAATGTCTGCATATCTTCCCAATTGCTGTAAAGCTTATCAAAACGAGCAACCTTATCCTTCAGCTGTTTGATTTGTTGGAGGATTTTTTGAGAATTTTCCATATCGTTCCAGAAATCTTCTTTTGCGGATAATTCTTCTAATTCTTTTATTTTTTGTTCTGTTTTAGGGATTTCAAAGTGAATCCCTCATTTCTGTAATTGCATCGGCCTGAGCTGCTAAGTCCAAGCGGTATTGGTCAAGCTCAACTATCATTTTATCAGTCCTTTATAATAAATTTTATTTTATAATTTACTCGTTTGCGCCGCAACACTTTTTATACTTTTTACCACTTCCGCAAGGGCAGGGGTCATTTCTGCCTACTTTGTCAGCTTTTTTAGCTTGTTTCGGAGCAATACTTCCGTCGCCGACAGGAGTGATAGGCTTTGCAACCTGAACACGCTCAACAGGAGCTGAAACTTTAGCGTGGAAAATAAGTTTTAATGTTGATTCTCTTATTGAAGAAATCATTTCATCAAACATATCAAAGCCTTCAAATTTATACATCATAACAGGATCCTGCTGACCGTAAGCACGAAGACCGATGCCGCTCTTTAGCTGGTCCATAGCGTCAATGTGGTCAATCCACTTGCTGTCTACGGAACGGAGAAGAGCTACACGCTCAATTTCCCGCATAACATCTTCGCCCACCTCTTCTTCTTTTGCGGCGTAGTTTTCTGTTGCTATTTTTATCAAATCAGAAACAAGGTTCTCGCGTGACATTTCAAAAAGCTCTTCGTTTGTATATTTAAGCTGCCCGGGCAGTAAATATATGCTTTCTAAAAATTCAATTAAGCCTGTCATATTCCAGTTTTCAGGGTTTTCTCCGTCAGCGGCAAAACGCAATACCGTTTCTTCAGTAAAATCTGAAATCATTTTTATAATATTGCTCTTTACACTGTCTCCGTTTAAAACCTGTTGACGCTGAGAATAAATAATTTCTCTCTGCTGGTTCATAACATCATCGTACTGGAGGACATGCTTTCTTATTTCAAAATGTCTGCCCTCTACACGCCTCTGTGATGTTTCGATGGCATTTGTGAGCATTTTGTTTTCTATGGCGTCATTTTCTGACATACCTAATGTATCTACAACGGCTTTTATTCTGTCAGAACCGAAAATACGCATCAAATCGTCTTCTAAAGAAATATAGAACTTAGAAACACCGGGGTCGCCCTGACGACCTGCACGACCTCTTAACTGGTTATCGATTCGTCTTGATTCGTGGCGTTCCGTACCGATGATGAAAAGCCCCCCTGCTTCTTTTACTTTTTCAGCTTCGGGAGCAATCTGCTCTTTATATTTTGCCAAAAGCTCGGCATATGTCTTTCTTGCCTCTAAAATTTCTTCATCATCTGTTTCGCCATATCCTGTTGCTTCGGCAATCAATTCGTCAGAATACTCGCGTTTTTTCATTTCGTGCTTTGCCATAAATTCAGCATTACCGCCAAGCATAATATCAGTACCGCGTCCTGCCATATTTGTGGCAATAGTAACAGCACCGGGTTTACCAGCCTGTGCGATGATTTCTGCTTCTTTTTCGTGGAATTTGGCATTTAATACTTCGTGCTTGATGCCGTTTCGCTTAAGCATTGATGATAAAAGCTCAGATTTTTCTATGGTAACAGTACCTACCAAAACAGGCTGACCTTTGTCGTTGCATTCTTTTACCTGCTGGATTACTGCTTCGAACTTGCCTTTTTCTGTTTTGTATATTGCATCGGGCAAATCCTGACGGGCAAGCTCCTTGTTAGTGGGAACAACCACAACATCTAATTTGTAAATTTCCTGAAATTCAGATTCCTCTGTTTGTGCAGTACCCGTCATACCTGAAAGCTTTGTATAAAGCCTAAAATAATTCTGGAATGTGATGGTAGCC
>JAZNUA010000008.1:0-9520 GCA_045592045.1 Congzhengia sp.
GTAGAAAATGCTACATTTGCTAAGGCAAAGAAGACAGCAGCTAAAAAGCCTGCTGCAAAGACAGATGCAGCTAAGGAAGAGGCTCCTAAGAAGACAACCACAAAGTCAACAGCTGCTAAAAAGGAACCTGCAGCGAAAAAAACAACAACTAAATCAGCTGCAACAAAAACAACAACAGCTAAAAAGCCTGCCGCTAAAAAGACAACAACAAAGAAGGCAGAAGCTGAAGAAAAGTAATTAAAACCTAGGTTTATTCCAAATAAAAGAAAGGGTAGAATTATGAGCTTAGTACCGGTAGTAGTGGAACAGACAAGCAGAGGAGAACGCTCCTATGACATCTATTCCAGATTGTTAAAAGACAGAATTATATTTTTGAGTGAAGAAGTGAATGATGTTACTGCAAGCTTGGTTGTAGCACAGATGTTATTCTTAGAGGGTGAGGATCCCCCCACCACTATTCACTCTTATATAAACAGCCCCGGTGGTTCAATAACTTCCGCTATGGCTATATATGATACAATGCAGTATATCAAGTGCGATGTATCTACAATATGCGTTGGTATGGCGGCGTCAATGGGTGCTTTCCTACTTGCAGCCGGAACACCTGGCAAAAGATTTGCCCTTCCCAACAGTGAGATTATGATTCATCAGCCTTTAGGCGGTATGCAAGGTCAGGCGACAGATATAAAAATCCACGCCGACAGAATCATCCGTATCAAGAATACATTAAATGAAATTTTATCAAAGCGTACAGGAAAGCCCCTAGAAACGATTCAGGCAGATACTGAGCGAGATAATTTTATGTCTGCTTATGAAGCGGCTGAATACGGTCTTATTGATAAGGTAATTGAATCAAGATAATTAAGATAAAAAAGGGGCTGATAAATCAGCCCCATTTTTAAAGTAGTCTAAGTAATAATGAAAGGTAAAGGTATCATATATGGCTTTAACACCAGAGGGAAATCCCATACTTCGTTGCAGCTTTTGCGGAAAAAGTGAAAATGAGGTAATTCGTATGTTTGAAGGTCCTGATGCGTTTATTTGCAATGAGTGTATATCTCTGTGCAATCGCTATATGGGAGAAAACTATGATATATCAGAGCCCGATGTGGATTTGGGTGAACTTCCCAAACCTAAGGAAATCAAAGAAATATTAGACCAGTATGTAATAGGTCAGGACAAAGCAAAAAAAACCTTGTCTGTTGCTGTTTACAACCATTACAAGAGAATAAATAGCAAAAAGTCCTCAAAAGATGTTGACATAAACAAGTCTAACATTTTGCTATTAGGTCCTACCGGTTCAGGAAAAACCTTACTTGCACAGACCTTAGCAAAAATCTTAAATGTTCCGTTTGCAATAGCAGATGCGACTACTTTGACAGAAGCAGGTTATGTGGGAGAAGATGTAGAAAATATATTGTTAAAGCTTATTCAGGCAGCCGATGGAGATGTGGATGCAGCTCAGAGAGGCATTATTTATATTGATGAAATAGATAAAATAACAAGAAAATCAGAAAATACATCTATTACCCGTGATGTATCGGGCGAGGGTGTGCAACAGGCACTTTTGAAAATTTTAGAGGGTACAGTTGCAAATGTTCCCCCCACAGGCGGCAGAAAACATCCTCATCAGGAATTTTTGCAGATTGATACAACAAATATCCTGTTTATTTGCGGTGGTGCTTTTGACGGAATAGAAAAAATTATCAGTCGCAGAACTCAGGAAAAATCAATGGGATTTGGCGCAGATGTCAGGGGAAAGACGGATTTTGATGTTGGTCAGCTTTTGGCAAAAATTGAACCTCAGGATTTGTTGAAATTTGGAATTATTCCCGAGCTTATAGGTAGACTTCCTGTTATTGCAAGCCTCGATATGTTAGACAAGGAATCATTGGTAAGAATTATCAAAGAGCCTAAAAATGCAATTATCAAGCAATACCAAAAGCTTCTGGAATTGGACGGAGTAGAGCTTATAGTTGAGGATGAGGCATTAGAGGCGATAGCTCAAAAAGCTCTTGACAGAAAGACAGGCGCCCGTGGACTTAGGTCTATTATTGAAGAAACTATGCTCGATATTATGTACGAAATTCCATCTAATGAAAGCATAGAAAAATGCACAATTACAAGGGACTGTGTAGAAAAGAAAATGCAACCCTTATTGGTAGAAAGACAAGAAGAAACAGCATAATTAAAAAGGGCTTACAAAGCCCTTTTTATGGGTATATGCAAGAATGTACAGGAGGTTACTGTGGAACTTATAGAAGTAGGTCAGATAGTAAATACTCACGGTATACGCGGAGAAATTAAACTTAATCCGTGGACAGATGATTTGAATGATTTAATTGATTTAGATGTTTTTTATGACAAGAACGGCGATGTTTTTGATGTGGAAAACTCCCGGGTACATAAAAATGTTGTGATTATTAAGTTTAAA
This sequence comes from Congzhengia sp., assembly GCA_045592045.1. Classification (GTDB taxonomy): domain Bacteria; phylum Bacillota; class Clostridia; order UBA1381; family UBA9506; genus Congzhengia. Next base: position 2,435 of record JAZNUA010000008.1, read on the forward strand.
CAGATTGCAACTATGAACGATGCAGAAAAACTCAAAGGAAAAGTGCTTTTTACTGAAAAAATTCCTCTTCCTGAGGGCAGATATTACATAAAAGATTTAATCGGAATGAGTGTTTTTGAAGAAGATAATGTTTTGGGTACTCTGACAGATGTGTTCAATACCGGCTCAAATGACATCTACGAGGTAAAGACCAAAGAGGGCAAAAACATTTATATTCCTGTTATAGATGGTGTAATAGGCGATGTGGATTTAGAGGCAAAAAAAATCTTTGTGACAATTCCTGCAGGGTTGTTAGATGATGAGGACGAATAGTATGCGTTTTGATATTCTGACGCTTTTTCCGGATATGCTTAAGGCTGTTTTAGGTGAAAGTATTATCGGACGGGCAGAAAAAAACAATATATTAGAAATAAACTGTGTCAACATAAGGGATTTTGCGCAAAATAAGCACAATTCCGTCGATGATTACCCATATGGTGGTGGTTTTGGTATGGTAATGCAGGCACCGCCGATTTTTCGCGCTTATGAAAGCGTTGCTAAAGGTGAAAAACCCTACACCGTATATATGTCACCGCAAGGTAAGGTGCTAACTCAGGAAAAGGCGATTGAGCTTTCCAAAAAGGACAGAATAGTTATTCTTTGCGGACATTATGAGGGTGTTGATGAGCGAGTTTTGGAAAAAATTGTAGATGAAGAAATTTCAATAGGTGATTATGTTCTGACAGGCGGAGAGCTTCCTGCGGCAATTTTGGTAGATGCTGTTTCCAGAATGATTGACGGCGTGCTTCCCCAAAGTGAAAGCTTCACCGAAGAATCTATATATTCAGGACTTTTAGAGTATCCTCAGTATACAAGACCACCTGAATTTATGGGTTCAAAGGTCCCCGAGGTACTTCTTTCAGGACATCATTTAAACATTGAAAAATGGAAAAGGAGAGAATCCTTAAAGCGTACATATTTAAAACGCCCGGACCTTTTAAAAGAGGCGGAGCTCACAGATGAAGACAGAAAAATTCTTGACGAGATTATAGCGGAATGCACCTGTGAATAAAGGTTTGCATCAGTAAAATTATGTGCCGTTAGGAGCTTGTTAATATGAAGATTTTGCTGGACAGTAATAAAAATTTTTACAAGGCAAATATGCATTGCCATAGTATGTATTCAGATGGAAAAAGGACAGTAGAACAGATTAAATCAGATTATAAAGCAAAAGGTTATTCTGTGGTAGCGTTCACAGACCACGAGCATTTGGTGGACAATTCTTCCCTTAATGATCAGGAATTTTTGGCTATCACTTCCTGTGAAATTGCAATAAAGCAACACGCCGATTGTTCCACTTTGGTGAAAAAAGATATGAAGGTTTGTCATCTTAATTTTTACGCTATGGACCAGCATAACATAAATACCCCTTGCTACAATCATAAATATGACCATTTTTTAAAAAATTGTCCTACGGATAAGGTGATTATTCCTGATAAATCCTATGAGAGAAAATACAGTCATGATGGAATAAACGATATAATAAAGACAGCCAATCAACAGGGCTTTTTGGTGTCCTATAACCACACCAGATGGTCTTTGGAGGATGCACGGGACTACCTTGGTTATAAGGGACTTTGGGCAGTAGAAATCATAAACACATCGTGTCTTAGAATGGGTTTTTTTGATTACAACATAAACACCTACGACGATTTTCTGCGAGAAGGTGAAAAACTCGCTTGCATTGCAGGTGATGACAACCACGATATAAATCACAGCTTCGGCGGTTATGTAATGATAAATGCAGAAAAGCTTGACTATAAAACAATAATGACTGCACTAAAAAATCACGAGTTTTATGTTTCGACGGGAGTTCGTATAAATGGCCTTTATATAGACGGAAAAACGGCTCATATTTCGGTTTCTCAAGGTAAGAGAATTATTATGACTACGGGAATACGAAGAACGGTCGTTAAAGATTTGGAAGAAGAAAAAAACATTGATGATATAACATTTGAAATAACAGACAATGACAAATATATCAGGTTTGATGTCATCGACAAAAACTATAAAACTGCAAGCACTTGTGCTTATTTTATTTAAAGAGAAAAGAGGAGATATCAAAGTGAACGGAATACTTTCAGTTTCTGTTGCGTTGTTGGCAGGTTTACTTATGACAAGATTGTTTAAAGTTTTTAAATTACCTGCAGTAACATCATATCTTGTTGCAGGTGTACTTATAGGGCCATATTGTATAGGCGCGTTAAACCTTAAAAATTTCGGATTTCATTCCGCTGCTGAAGTAAACAGCTTAGCAATGTTGTCCGAGGTTGCATTGGGTTTTATTGCTTTTTCTATTGGTAGCGAATTTAAAAGAGAAGACTTGAAAAAAACAGGTAAACAAGCTATTATTATCGGTATTTTGCAGGCGTTAACCGCAACACTGCTTGTTGATTTGGCACTGTATGGATTTTATCGTTTAATGCCTGGAAAAATTACAGTACCTCAGCTTATCACATTAGGCGCAATCGCAACTGCAACGGCACCTGCTGCAACCTTAATGGTAGTAAAGCAGTACAAGGCAAAAGGTCCTCTTACCAAGCTGTTATTGCCTATTGTTGCTCTTGATGATGCGGTGGGACTTATTGTTTTTGCGGTGTCGTTTGGTATTGCTAAGTCTTTGATTGTAGGCAGTGTGGACTTTGTTTCTGTCATTATAAACCCACTTATCGAAATTGTAGCTTCATTGGCCTTAGGTGCGGTAATGGGTTATGTTCTCACTTATCTGGAAAAAATGTTTAACTCCAATACAAACCGTCTCAACCTTACTATTGCTTTGGTGTTGCTGACGGTTGCATTGACTGGGATTAAATTTGAAATTGGTCCTGTGCATATTGGATTTTCATCGCTTTTAACCTGTATGATGTTAGGAACAATATTCTGTAATGTTTGTCCTCTGGCAGACAACCTTATGAGTGCTGCTGATAAGTGGACATCTCCCCTGTTTGCTGTATTCTTTGTAATGAGCGGTGCGGCTTTGGAATTGAATGTATTTACTGATGCGGCTATTATTGCTATAGGTGCAGTATATATTATTTTCCGTTCATTAGGTAAATATTTAGGTACAATGTATAGTGCTAAGCTTACAAAATGTTCAAAAGATATCTGTAAATATTTAGGTATAACATTGTTGCCTCAGGCAGGAGTTGCCTTGGGTATGTGCACAACTGCAATGCAACTTGGTACAGAAGGCGCGCTTATCAGAAATATCACATTGTTTGCTGTTTTGATATATGAGCTTTTTGGACCTTTGCTTACAAAGATGGCACTTACAGCGGCAGGCGAAATTCAGCCCATGTCTGATGAGGTTAAACACCGCAGAAAAAATCTTCTTATGGATAAAAACAAATAGCTTGCAATATGTATGAATAAAACATAGAAAAGTAGGGATTTTTTTGATAGGAATTATCAATGTTTATAAGCCTGCAGGTATGACATCTCACGATGTGGTATATTTTATAAGAAGAACTCTTAAAATGAAAAAAGTCGGCCATACAGGCACATTGGACCCTATGGCAACTGGAGTTTTGCCCGTTTTAGTGGGCAATGCTACTAAACTTTCTGATATCATTATGGCAGACGAAAAAAAATACATTGCTCATGTTGTGCTTGGTATTACAACTGATACTGATGATGCCACAGGCGAAATAACAGGAAAAAAAGAAGTAAATATAACAGAAGAACAACTAAAAGCTGCAGTGAGCAAATTTGTGGGAGATATTGAACAGATACCACCTATGTATTCGGCTATTAAGGTAGACGGCAAAAAGCTCTACCAATTAGCGCGAAAAGGCGTAGAAATAGAAAGAAAACCCAGAAATATTACGATTTATTCCATAAATATTTCGAATTTTGACGGTACATCTTTTGATATGGAGGTACACTGTAGTAAGGGTACATATATAAGAGCTTTGTGTCGTGATATAGGTATTTCCCTTGGCACAGGTGCTGTAATGGATAGCCTGGAGCGTACAATGAGCGGGGTTTTTGCAAAAGAAAACGCCTATACATTTGCCCAAATAGAAAAGGCAGCAGAAGACGGCACAGTAAATGATATTTTGTTGCCGCCCGACTATGTTCTGGAAGATTTTTTGGCCGTTAGCATAACAGAAGAAAGTACACAAAAGATAAAAAACGGCATACGGCTTCGCCCGCAGCAACTGGGAATTGAAAAGTATCACGAAAACCAGATATTCAGAATTTATTCACATGGTGAACTTCTGTGCCTGTTAAAAGTAAGGGACTGTAACAAAGAGCTTTTGCTGGCAGTAGAAAAGAGCTTTTATTAGGAGAAAATTATGCAAACAATTTATGCAGACTACAAAAAAGTAAATACGGCAGGCGGAACCTGTGTTGCTATTGGCAATTTTGATGGTGTGCATAAAGGCCACAAAAAAATGCTCTCCGTCTTAAAAGAAACGGCAAAGAACCTGGGTATGCCATCGGTGGTTTATACTTTTTCGGGACATCCTGTAAATATTTTGTCGGGAGAGTTTACACAGGGAATAATTTATGATAATATTATAAAAGAAAAACTAATAGCGGAAGAAAAAATTCACACACTTTTTTTTGAGGATTTTTTGTCAGTAAAGGATTTATCCCCTGAAGAATTTGTCAAAGAAGTACTGTTGGACAAATTAAACTTAAAAACTATCGTAATAGGAAAAAACGGAAAATTTGGAAAAAACGGTCAGGGCAATGCAGAAACTTTAAAAGAACTGGGCGAAAATTATGGTTTTTCAGTAGTTGTTGTAGAGCCGTTAGTAATCGGCGGAGAAATTTGTTCCAGTAGCGCTATAAGGGAAGAGATAGAAAAGGGAAATGTAGATAAAGCAAAAGACTTTCTTGGTAGGCAATATACTGTATCAGGCATTGTAGTAGAGGACAAAAAATTAGGCAGAACCTACGGCTATCCAACGGCAAATATAATTCCTGAAAAATATGCCCCAAGATTAAAAAAAGGCGTATATGCAACGAATGTGTATATAGATAGTATTAAGCTTTGCGGCATAACCAATGTGGGAACAACAAGCTTTGACACAGAAGAATACGACCGTATAGAAACATATATTTTGGATTTTAATTCTGATATTTACGGCAAAACCATAGCGGTTGAATTTTTATACTATATGCGGGATTTTATGAGCTTTGTAAGCACTGAAGAGTTAAAAACGCAACTTGATGAAGATAGAAAAGAAAGAAAATTAGGAGGACGCTAGGATGAAAGTAACATTACTCGCACATACACCCGATCCTGAGAAAATAATTGCCTCAGCTGCAAAACTCTGTTATTCAGAAAGCGGAGTGGAGAATATATTGGAAGGTCTTGATAAAGACAAGACTGAAAAATTTTTAAATATGTTAATGAGCTTAGGACACCAAAGTCCTATTGAACATGTTTCATTTACATTCGGCATTGAGGGTGTAAGCCGTTCGTTGCTTGCCCAGATTACACGACATAGAATTGCAAGCTACAGCGTAAAGTCTCAAAGATATGTAAAAGAGGGTATGTTTGAGTATATTACACCTCCCGAAATTGCCGACAATGAAAAGGCAAAAGAGCTTTACATAAAGACAATGGAAGCGGACCAGAAAGCTTACGATGAGCTTACGGACATTCTGTATGAAAAGCATTATAACACCTTGATTTCTGAGGGAAAAGACGAAAAATCAGCCAAATCCGCTGCCGAAAAAATGGCAATTGAAGATGCAAGATTTGTTCTTCCGAATGCATGCGAAACAAAAATGGTCGTTACAATGAATGCAAGAAGCTTGATGAACTTTTTCCACCATCGTTGCTGCACAAGAGCTCAGTGGGAAATAAGAGACTTGGCAGATGCTATGCTTGATTTGGTTAAAGATGTTGCACCTACACTCTTTAAAAAGGCAGGACCGTCATGTGTGGCAGGAACTTGCCCTGAGGGCAAAATGACCTGTGGAAAAGCGGCAGATATGCGTGCTAAATATCTTGCGGAGGAAAAGTAATGGGAAAGCTTATTGTGATTGAGGGTGTTGACTCAAGCGGCAAGGAAACCCAGACAAAGTTGTTATTCGAATATATAAAGAATAGCGGAATGAACGCTCGAAAAATCTCATTTCCAGATTATGAAAGTGATTTTTGTATGCCTGTTAAAAGGTATTTAGCAGGAGACCTGGGTAATAATCCTGATGATGTTAATGCTTATGCTGCATCGTCTTTTTACGCTATTGACCGCTATGCCAGCTACAAGCGTGATTGGGGAAACTTCTATGAAAACGGCGGAATTGTTGTTTGTGACAGATATGTTACTTCAAATATCATACATCAGGCAATGAAGATAAAAGGAGATAAGACAGATTTTATCAATTGGCTTGCGGATTTTGAGTATAACAAATTGGGACTTCCCAGACCTGATTTGGTAATATTTTTAGACATGCCTCCCGTTGCTGCGCAAATGCTTATGAAAAACCGTGCAAACAAAATAACTGGCCAGGCAGAAAAGGATATCCACGAAAAAAATGCAGGCTACCTTAAAGCTGCCTATAACAATGCGGTCCAGGTTGCCCAAAAACAAGGCTGGCATAGAGTAGTGTGTGCAGAAGGTCTTGATGTTCGCACTATTGATGATATTCACAATGAAATAGTTGGGTTGGTTAAAAAAGTTCTATAAAATCAGCACAATGAGAAAGTTCTAATACTAAGCAGAAATACGGACACTAAAAGGCAAGAAGAGGGAAATGCAGTAAAATGAGTTTTCTTCTTCTTTTTTTTATATAAAATCTGCCGAAGTACATAAAATTAATATAGAATATAAAAATAGAGTTTGAGTATTTAAGAGAAAAAACGAGAAAAATAAAGAATTTAAAAGCTTGCAAAAAGTATTTTAAATTTTATAAAAAAAGTACTTGACATAGCGAAAAAAGTGTTTTATAATAATTAGCGTTGAAAAAAGAACAGGATAATTCTGTTTAAAATTAGGAGGAAAGCATAATGAGTACATTTATGGCGAAAGCTCATGAAGTAGAAAGAAAATGGTACATTATAGATGCTGAAGGCAAGCCTTTAGG
>JAZNUA010000009.1:0-3375 GCA_045592045.1 Congzhengia sp.
CTGAAGGATTTAATCCCCATCCAAAAATGGCGGTGCTTTTACCTTTGTCGGTTGGATTTGAGTCTTCTTGTGAATATATCGATGTGGAATTTAAAGAAGGAATTTCAATGCTCGACTGCTTGAAAAAGCTAAAGGGAAAGCTTCCCTTAGGCATGGAAGTGCCTCAGATTACCCAGCTTAATGAAACAAGCAAAAAGGCAAAAGAAATACGCTATGCGTCTTACGAATTTACCTTTAATTGTCCCATAACACAAGAACAGGTTGATAAGTTTTTAGAAAACGACATCATAGAAGTTGTCAAGAAAACCAAAAGGTCAGAGGGCACAGCAGACATAAAAGGCGACATTATGGATTTATATGTAGCAGAAAGTGGACATCTTCACGCGGTGATTTCAGCGGGAAGCAGTGCAAACCTGAAGGCAGATTTGTTGGTTTCGGCTATGGAAAAATATATTGACGGATTTTTACCTGACGATAGCTACACAGTACTTCGCACAGGAATATTAGACGACCGGGGATTACCTATGATGTGATTTGTTAACCGATACAGCAGGAGATTAGTATAATGCGAAAAACAGCTTTAAAAATTTTAAACGATACCGAATCAGGAGCATATTTAAACCTTGCATTTCAGGAAGGGCTAAAGGATGCGCATCTTTCGGCTGTCGACACGGCCTTCGTAAAGGAGCTTGTTTTTGGTGTTTTTCGTAACAAAATTCTCCTTGACTATGTCATCAGAAAAAACTCATCAATAAGGCTGAAAAAGATTGACTCAAAGATTTTAAATATCTTAAGAATGGGCGCATATCAGCTTTATTTTATGGATAAAGTCCCTGATCACGCAACAGTATCGGAGGCGGTTAACCTTGCAAAAAAAATATCCTCTCCTAAAACGGCTTCTTTTGTAAATGCGGTTTTGCGGTCTATGGTAAGGGGAAAGGACACTTCAAAAGAAATAGATTTATCGGGGCTTACGGACAAATGTGAACTTTTGTCGGTAAAATATTCATATCCGGCGCCACTGTGCCGGTTTTTTGTAAAATTTTTTGGCGAAGAAGCAGAAGATTTAATGAAATACGGGAACTTATCTCCTGAGCTGTGCGTCAGAGTTAATACACTAAAAATTACAAAATCTGATTTTATAAAAAATTAGAGGATTTAAATATAAAATACAAAGAAGCTCCCTATACCGATTGTGGATTGTACCTTTTTGGCGCAACAGAGGAAAAAAGAAAAAAGCTGTCGGGCTTGTTTTGTGTTCAGGACCAAAGCTCACAGTTAGCTGCACTTTCCCTTGAGCCAGAGGAAAACGATTTGGTATTGGATTTGTGTGCTGCCCCTGGCGGAAAAACCACTCACATAGCGGAGCTTATGGGCAACAAAGGTAAAATTATTGCAAGCGATATCTACGCATCCCGCCTAAAAAGCGTTGACTTTTTAGCGCAGTCTTTGGGCATTGATATAATAAAAACCAAAGTAAGCGATGCTTCCTGCCTTGACAAAGATTTAGTGGGAAAGGCAGATAAAATCTTAGTAGATGTGCCTTGCTCGGGGCTTGGTATTATAAGGCGCAAACCCGACATAAAATATAAAGAAAATATCACAGACTTTACTGAATTAAATGAAATCCAGTATAAAATTTTAAATACTGCCTATCAATATTTAAAACGGGGTGGGGCTATGGTGTATTCCACTTGTACCGTAAACCCTGAAGAAAACAGAGAAATGATTGAAAAGTTTTTGAAATCTCACCCCGATATGAAAGTTTCTGCCATTGCAAGTACACATATTTTGGGAAAAGCTTCTGAAATGGCAAAAACGGGATTTTTAGAAATTTTTCCGCATATTGACGAAAGCGACGGATTTTTTGTATGCCGTATGATTAAGGAGTAGCAATGAAAACAGATTTACGAAGCTTAACCTATACCGAAATTGAAGACATAATAGCTTCTTTAGGCGAGGCAAAATTCCGCGCCCGACAGTTGTATCCTGCTGTCTTTAAGTATGATTCTTTATCTGAGATTACCACTCTTTCTAAGGCTTTGCGGGAAAAACTATCCCAAAACTACTTTATAGACAATTTGGAAACCACCCAAAAGCAAGTTTCAAAAAAAGATGGAACGATTAAGTTTTTATTCAAGCTTTCTGACGGCAACTATATCGAAAGCGTTTTTATGAAATACCACCATGGAAATACCCTTTGTGTTTCCTCGCAGGTTGGGTGCCTGATGGGATGCAGATTTTGTGCCTCTACCATCGGCGGCAAGGTGAGAAATTTAACGGCAGGAGAGATTATAAATCAGATAATTTCAGCACAAAAAGAAACAGGTCAGCGAATTTCAAACATCGTAATGATGGGTATAGGCGAGCCTTTGGATAATTTTGATAATGTAATTAAGTTTTTGAAAATAGTAAACGATGAAAACACCTTAAACATCGGCTATCGCCACATATCCTTGTCTACATGCGGAATTGTGCCGAAAATTTACGAGCTTGCAGAGCTTAATATTCCTATAACACTTTCGGTCTCTTTGCACTCGCCGTTTGATGATATGCGGTCTGAAATTATGCCAGTAAACAAAAAGTATCCGTTAGATACTTTGGTTCGTGCAATGAAGGACTATGTGCAAAAAACAAACAGACGAATAAGCATAGAATACTCGCTTATTCAAGGAAAAAACGACACCAAAGAGTGCGCCAAAGAGTTAGTAAGACTCTTTGGTCACGGACTCTTTCATATAAATTTAATACCTGTAAACAATGTGCGTGAGCGTAATTTTAAAAAGACCACAAAAGAGGCAACAAAAGAATTTGAAGCCTTACTAAACTCCCGTGGTTTAAACGCTACCGTGCGCCGTGAGTTAGGCTCGGACATCGATGCCGCTTGCGGACAATTAAGAAGAAAACAAGAAGAAAATGAATAAAGAAAGGTCGTGGAGCTTAAAGATGAAATTCAGTTCAGCTACCAGCGTTGGTAAAATCCGCGCAGTAAATGAAGACACATTTTTTGTTGAAAAGTTAAAAGACGGCTCTGTGCTTGCTATCGTAGCCGACGGAATGGGAGGCCATAATGCAGGTGAGGTCGCATCCGGAGAAGCGGTAAAAGCCGTAAAGGAAAAGATTCTCACTTCCGACGCTCCGAAAAAAGATGTGTTGACATCAGCCATAGATTGTGCAAATGACACGATTTATAATATGAGCCAAAGCTCTCCAAAATTATCCGGTATGGGCACTACAATTACAGCTTGTATTATTTCTGGTAATGAAGTAACTGCCGCACAGATAGGAGATTCAAGACTCTACTTAATAAGAGATAAAAAAATCACTCAGGTCACAAAAGACCACTCTCTGGTTGAGATGCTCGTAGAACGGGGA
>JAZNUA010000010.1:0-7346 GCA_045592045.1 Congzhengia sp.
AAAATGTATGCAAGGGTTGCTATCTTTGCATAGACGCTTGTCCCAAAAAAGTTTTGGGCGAGTCAGAAAGCTTAAACGCAAAAGGCTACAAGCCCGCTGCAGTATTAAACCCCGATGCTTGCATTGGTTGTGCAATGTGCGCTACAATGTGCCCCGACTGTGCAATTGAGGTTTACAAATTAGTAATAAATTTCAAGAAAGGATTGAATAAATATGGCAGAAAAGGTTCTTGTAAAAGGTAACGAAGCCGTTGCAGAAGCTGCAATTTTAGCAGGTTGCCGTTACTTTTTCGGTTATCCTATAACCCCTCAGACAGAAATCAGCGCATATATGGCAAAGCGTATGCCAAAAATCGGCGGTGTATTTCTTCAGGCAGAAAGTGAGGTGTCCGCCGCAAATATGGTTTACGGCGCTGCAGGTGCAGGTGCGAGAGTAATGACATCTTCATCTTCTCCCGGTATCAGCCTAAAGGCTGAAGCATTATCATATATGGCAGGTGCAGACTTACCCTGCGTGGTAATTAACATTATGCGTGCGGGTCCTGGTCTTGGCGGTATTCAGGCTTCACAGTCTGACTATTTCCAGGCGACAAAAGGTCATGGTCACGGCGATTATCGCGTTATCGTTTTGGCACCCTCGTCAGTTCAGGAAATTGTTGATATGACAGCAGATGCTTTTGATATGGCAGACATTTACAGAATGCCTGTTATGATTTTGGGCGACGGTATGTTGGGACAAATGATGGAACCTGTTGTTTTTGAAAAGAAAGAATCAGCCCGCAAAGTTCCTGAAAAGACATGGGCTACAACAGGTACAGATATGAAGCGTCCACACAACATCATCAATTCTCTCTATATTGAGCCTAATGTATTGGAAAAATTAGTTATCGAAAGATACGAAAAATACGCTCACATAGAAGCAACTGAGAAAAAATACGAAGCCTACAAAACAGAAGATGCTGACTTTATCTTGACAGCTTACGGCTCTGTGGCTCGTATTTGTAAAAATGCTATTGATGCTCTTCGCGCTGAAGGCATTAAGGTTGGTTTAATAAGACCTATTACTCTCTGGCCTTTCCCAAGCGAAGCATATCAGGAACACGCTAAGAATGTAAAAGGTATTTTATCTGTTGAAATGAGTATGGGACAGATGGTAGAAGATGTTAAAATTGCAGTTAACGGTACAGTTCCCGTACATTTCTTCGGCAGAACAGGCGGTAATATTCCTTACCCCAACGAAATTATTGCAGAAGTAAAAAAACTTATCGGGGGTGACAAATAATGGAACAGGTATTTAAAAGACCTCATGCTTTATGTGATGTACCTCTTCACTACTGCCCAGGTTGCGGTCATGGTATCGTGCACAGGCTCGTTGCTGAGGTTTTAGACGAATTAGGTATCGAAGGCAGTACAATCGGGGTAGCACCGGTTGGTTGTGCAGTTTTTGCATATAATTATTTCAACTGTGATGTACAGGAGGCCGCTCACGGCAGAGCTCCTGCTGTTGCAACAGGTATTAAAAGGGTTCATCCTGATAAGGTTGTGTTTACATATCAGGGCGATGGCGACCTTGCCGCTATCGGTACTGCTGAAACAGTACATGCAGCGTCTCGCGGCGAAAACATTACCATTATTTTTATAAACAATGCAATCTACGGCATGACTGGCGGTCAGATGGCGCCTACAACTTTGCCGGGTCAGGTTACACAGACCTCTCCTTATGGCAGAGATACGAAAACCCAGGGGCACCCACTTCGTGTCAGTGAAATGCTCTCAACAACATCAGGTGCAGCATACATTGAGCGTGTAACAATCGATACAGTTCCACACATCAATCAAGCCAAAAAAGCTATTAAAAAAGCTTTCCAGACACAGCTTGAAGGTAAAGGATTTTCAATGGTAGAGGTTGTTTCAACCTGTCCTACAAACTGGGGCTTATCTCCTGTTGAAGCTATGAACTGGTTAAGAGAAAATATGCTTCCTTATTATCCTTTGGGAGTATATTGCGACAGAACAAAAGAAGATAAATAATAATCAAAAGCAGGGCTGGCGCGTTCCGCCCTGCTTTAAAAAACACGGGGAAAACTATGAAAATTACTAAAATAGAACAGCAAAAAAAGAATACATCTCGTGTATCTGTTTTTATTGATGGAGAATTTTCTTTTGGCGCCGACAGCTTTGCTATTTTAAAAAATCACTTAAAAGAGGGCGCAGAAATTACAGAAGAAAAACTCTCCCACATTAAAGACACCGCAGTTTTTGAAGACGCAAAAAACTACGCAGCTCGATTGGTTTCTTCTCGTTCATATACAGAAAAAAGCATGAAAGAAAAGCTTATGCTTCACATCGGCAACGAAGAAATTTCCCAAAAAACCATAGAGTTTTTAAAAGAATATAAACTTATAGATGATTTTGATTATGCCTGTCGATATGCTCACGATTTGGTGCATTTAAAAAAGTTTGGATTAACACAGGTTAAATGGAAATTAAAAGAAAAAGGAATCTCTCAAAAGCTGATTGAACAAGTTATAGATGAGCTTGATTTTTCAGACAGGGTTTTAGAAAACCTTGAATCGTTAGCACAAAAAAAATTAGCAGGCAACTACGATATTAAAAACATAGCGAAAGTAAAAAGATATTTGGCCTCACGAGGCTATTCTTTTGATGATATAAATTCAGTTTTTGCAAAAATTAAAGCAGAGGACGAAGAATATGACGGGTAATTTTGCAGGAGTTATTATTAACAGACTTGCTCTTTCTATTGACAAAATATTCGATTACTCCATTCCTGACGACCTGATTGGAAAAGTCACGGTCGGCAGTCATGTTTTTGTGCCCTTTGGCAAAGGCAAAAAATTTATAGACGGATATGTCCTGTCATTAAAATCAGAAACAGAGTTTTCAGGAGAAATTAAAGAAATTGTATCAATGGCTTCACCTGAGCCTCTGTTTGATGAAGAAATGCTTACCGTTGCAGATCACATACGGAAAACCTGCTTTTGCTCATATATTAGCGCCATAAAAACCATACTTCCTCCCGGAAGCGGAAACAAAAAAAAGGTGAGCGAAAAATTTATCCGTGGCTCTGTTTTGAATTTGCCTTATGATGAGGCATTTGATGTTTTAGAACTCCTTCGAAAAAAAGCACCTAAGCAGGCACAGGTGTTAGAACTTTTAATTCAAAATGATTTTATTGCTGACAGCGATATTACACTTTTGACAGGCGCTTCTTACACTGCCATTAAAGCCTTAAAAGAAAAGGGCTTCATAAGGTCAGAGGTCATAGAGGCTCTTCGCACGCCCCTCGACTATGACGAAATTGCTCCTACAAAATCACCCAAACTCAACGATGAACAAATCTGGGCTGTAGAAAAAATTACAGCTTCTATAAAAGAAAAACACAACGGCGCATTCCTGCTTCACGGAATTACAGGAAGCGGGAAAACTGAGGTTTTTTTAAACTGTATTGAAAATACACTGAATTTGGGTAAAACGGCAATAGTTTTAGTGCCTGAAATCTCTTTAACACCTCAAATGGTCGAAAGGTTTGTTTCACGCTTTGGCAAGAAAATTGCAGTGCTGCACTCGGCACTTTCCTTAGGCGAGCGAACCGACGAATACAAAAGAATAAAACGGGGCGAAGCCACCGTTGTTGTGGGTGCTCGCTCTGCTATATTTGCTCCCTTAAAAAATATTGGTATAATTGTAATAGACGAAGAACACGAAGCAAGCTATAAAGCAGAAAATGCACCTACATATCACGCGAGAGATATTGCACTTTTCCGAGCAAAAAAGAACGATGCTGTTTGTGTTTTAGCATCTGCCACTCCTTCTGTTGAGAGCTATTTTTTAGCAAAAACAGGAATGTATACCCTTCTATCTCTTTCAAAACGGGCAACAGGGGCTACATTGCCCAATATAATAGTTTCTGATATGAGAGATGAGCTTTTAGCAGGCAATCGCTCATGTATTGGCAGCACTTTGATGAATGAAATACAAAAAAACAAGGAAGCAGGCGAGCAAACAATCTTATTTTTAAACAGGCGAGGCTTTTCTACCTTTGTATCTTGTAGAAGCTGTGGTTATATTGCAAAGTGCAAAAGATGCGACGCTACACTTACTTACCATAAATCTCGCGGCACTCTCACCTGTCACTACTGCGGCTACACTATCAAAAAACCAAAGATTTGTCCAGAGTGCGAGAGCCCGTATATTAAAGAATTTGGTGTGGGCACGCAAAAGGTAGAAGAAGAAATAAAAGGGATTTTTCCCAATATTTCTGTCATTCGTATGGATGTGGATACAACCGGTGCAAAAAGTTCCCATCAAGCACTGCTTTCCCGGTTTTCCGAAGAAAAAATCGATGTTTTATTAGGTACACAAATGGTGTCTAAAGGGCTTGACTTTCCAAATGTTACTTTGGTTGGCGTTTTGGCTGCTGACCAGAGCTTAGGAATTGACGATTTTCGTGCTAATGAGCGAACCTTTAACCTGATAACACAGGTTTGCGGCAGGGCAGGCAGAGGAAAAAAACAAGGCAGAGCCGTTATTCAGACATATATGCCTGAAAACTCCACATTAAAAATGGCAGAAAAACAGGACTACATTTCTTTCTACAATGAAGAAATTTCCATCCGCAAGCAACTTAACTTTCCGCCTTTTTGCGATATAGTTTCAATACTGCTAACAGCAGAAAATGAAAAAGTTTTATGTGAATATGCACACAATTTGACAAAATCCGTAAATTTAGTTATGACAAAGGAAATAGGCAAAGGCTTTGAGATTTTAGGTCCTGCACCCGCATCAATTCCAAGGATAAACGATAAGTTCAGGTACAGAATCTGGATAAAATGCAGTCTAAGTGAAAAAACACAGCAAATTTTTACCAGACTTCGCAATTATCACTTAAAAAACAGTAATAATATAAATATGATTATAGAAAATAATCCGTATAACACCTTATAGGAGGAATAACATATGGCAAAAAGAACGATTTTAAATATAGATACTGATGCAGAAACTTTGCGCAAAAAGTCACGCGAGGTAGATAAAATTGATGAAAAAATTTTAACACTACTTGACGATATGGCAGAAACAATGTATGCAGCAAATGGTGTAGGTCTCGCTGCTCCTCAGGTGGGCATTTTAAAAAGAATAGTAGTTATAGATATAGGCGAAGGGTTGATTGAGCTTATAAACCCCGTTATTACCTACAAAAAAGGCGAACAAATCGGACCTGAAGGTTGCTTGTCTGTGCCGGGAAAAACAGGTACGGTGTCACGACCTGAAAAAGTTAAGGTGAGAGCTAAAAATCGCAAAGGTGAAGAAATCAACATAGATGGCGAGGGACTTTTAGCTGTAGCATTATGCCATGAAATAGACCATCTGTCAGGCACATTATACATCGATAATGTAATTGCCTATATTGAAGACTAGGGGGTTGTTTTATGAAGATAATCTATATGGGCACACCTGATTTTGCTGTGTTACCGCTAAAGGCACTATATGAAGACGGGCATGAAATTTTACTTGCAGTTACTCAGCCCGATAAACCAAAAGGCCGCGGCCATAAGCTTCAGGCTCCTCCTGTCAAGGAATTTGCAGAAAGCCATAATATCCCTGTGTATCAGCCTCAAAGCGCTAAATGCGATGATGTGTATGAATATTTAAAATCCTTTGATGCTGATATTTTTATCGTTGCGGCATACGGTCAGATTTTGCCGCAAAGAGTGTTAGATATTCCAAGATTTGGTTGCATTAACATACATGCTTCTCTTTTGCCGAAATATCGTGGCGCAGCACCTATTCAATGGTGTATAATATGCGGCGAAAGTGTAACAGGTGTTACCACTATGCAGATGAACGCCGGTCTTGACACAGGCGATATGCTTGTTAAAGAAGAAGTAATCATCGACTGTTGTGACACGGGAGAAACTCTCCATGACAAGCTGGCAATAGCCGGTGTAAAGGCTATAAGAGAAACCATAAAGCAAATAGAAAGCGGAACACTAAATCCTAAAACACAAGACGACTCTTGCTCTTGCTATGCTCCGATGATAAACAAAACAACAGGCTACATTGACTTTAAAAAAACTGCCAAAGAAATTTGTTGCTTAATTCGTGGTTTAAATTCATATCCTTATGCCTCTACTATGTATGAAGGTACACGATTTAAGGTAATTGCTGCAAAAATAGTAGAGAAACACACTGACAAAAAACCCGGTGAAATTTTAGATGTTTCAAAAGACGGTATTTTAGTTGCTTGCGGAGAAAATCTTTTGCTTATTACCGATGTGCAGTTTGAAGGAAAGAAAAAAATGCCTGTTTCTGAATATATTAAAGGCAACAGCATAAATACAGGTGTAATTTTAGGAGAAGCAGATGAAAACCATTAAAACAAACGCAATGCGTATGTTAGACAGAGCAAAGATACAGTACGAACCTATATTTTACGAGGTTGATGAAGCTGACCTTTCAGGTACTCACATAGCAGACTCAGTTGGACTTGCCTACCATCAGGTTTTTAAAACTCTGGTAGCAAATGGCGAAACAACTGGTCCTTGTGTTTTTTGTATCCCCTGTGACAAGGAAATCGATTTAAATGTTGCTGCTAACATTTCGGGCAACAAAAAAATAGAAATGATACATGTTAAGGATTTGCTAAAATTAACAGGTTACATTCGCGGAGGCTGCTCGCCTGTGGGAATGAAAAAACAATTTCCCACTTATTTTGACGAAAGTGTAATGAAATGCGCGAAAATAACCATAAGTGCAGGTATTCGTGGTTGTCAGCTACTTATTGACCGTGAAGAATTGATAAAATTTACGCAAGCCGAAATAAAATGTTTCGTAAGAAAATAAACAGAGAGCAATTAGGACCCCCTAATTGCTCTCCTTTTTCTTTACAACTATTTTATGATTGAATTATCTTGATTTTCGTTGTTACAATTACAGAAATTTCCGTGTTCATTGCAACTGCAACCATCTGGACAGCCTATGCATTTTTTTCCGCTTTTTTTGGATTTATAAATGTAAAAACCCGCCAAGCCTACAATCAAAATAATTGCTACTATCAAAATTACATTATCTGACATTTTCATTGCTCCTTATCTCTGGGTTAATGACTTTCCTATGTTTATTTCTTTTTCGGTTTTGATACACAGATAAACTAAAATTGCTGCAAATACTAAAACTGCAACTAAACCTCCAAAAAATCCTGCACCGATATTGCCTGTTGTGATAAGTGTACCAGTCTGGTATACGAAAAATCCAATAGTAAATCCTACGCCCAACTGAAACCCAATACTGCCCCAAAGCCATTTTGAGCTCTTCATTTCAGAGTTCATA
>JAZNUA010000011.1:0-14654 GCA_045592045.1 Congzhengia sp.
CATCACAGACAGTGCGAAGACATCGGCACTGTAAAAATACCAAGGGGCTTAGCAAAATATACAGGTAAAAACTTAAACATCAAAACCGCATCAGGTACAGAGTTTTATACAGACCTAAAGGATGTATCTTTAGTTATTCACTGTGGAGGCTGTATGCTTAATGACCGTGATGTGATGAACAGAATAAAGAACTGTGCAAACCAAAACATCCCCGTAACAAATTACGGTATTGTTCTGGCTGAATTTAACGGAATACTCAAAAGAAGCTTAGAATTTTTAAAAGAATAGAGAGGTTGTATAATGGATAATCGTGCATTCTTTAACATAGGCTACGGACTATATATTTTGACAACAAACGAAAATAAAGACAATGGCTGCATTATAAATACATTTATGCAGGTGACTGATTCTCCTAAGCGTGTTATTTTGTCAGTAAATAAGGACAATCTTACCTGTATGGAACTGGATAAAAGTGGCGTATTCAATTTGTCTGTCATAGATGAGCGGGCAGATTTTGAAATATTTAAACACTTTGGTTTTAAAAGCGGTAAAACATGTCACAAATTTGAAGATTTTTCCGATGTAGCTCGTTCTGATAACGGCGTGTTGTATATTACAAAAAACACCAACGCTTATTTTAGCGGCAAGGTTATAGAAAAAAGAGATCTGGGTACACATATTTTATTTATTGCAGATGTGACAGATGCACAAGTGTTAAGCGATAACAAAACCGTGACCTACACATATTATCAGGAACATATCAAGCCTGCACCTGAGAAGAAGAAAAAAGGGTGGGTATGTAAAATCTGCGGTTATGTTTACGAGGGCGAAGATCTCCCTGAAGATTTTATTTGTCCGTTGTGCAAACACCCCGCCAGCGATTTTGAAAAAATATCATAATATGTTGACGACTAAAAGAGAGCAGAGGCTCTCTTTTTTTTGAAAAAACCCTTGACAAAAAGAAAAAATTAGGTTACAATATAACAGGTGTTTAGGTTTATACCTTTACACCTTGCAAAGAAAATCGGTCTGTGAGGTGATTTTTCGTGAAAAAGACAGGTAAAGATTATGAGATGGTTATGCTTTTGGATTTCTACGGCGAGCTTTTGACGGAAAAACAGAGAGAAGCTATGGACCTTTATTATAATGAAGATTTGTCTTTGTCTGAGATAGCAGAACCGTTAAACATTTCCCGTCAGGGCGTGCGAGATTCTATTAAGCGCGGCGAAAAACAGCTGCTCGAATTGGAAGATGCACTCGGTCTGGCAAAAAGATTTAAGGAAATAAAGCACGATGTGGTGGAAATTCAGGAAATGTTCACAGAATTAAAAACCTACATCGACACATACATTCATTCGGCGAAACTTTCCGGTGCAGTAAGTAAAATTTACAAAAAAATCGAATCAATCACAGAAAAGCTTTAATAAAAAGGAGGCAGCTTAATGGCGTTTGAAAACTTGTCCGAAAAGCTTGGCGCAGTATTCAAAAAGCTTAAAGGGCGCGGCGTTGTTACAGAAAAAGATATAAAAGAATCAATGCGTGAGATTAAGTTGGCTCTTTTGGAAGCCGATGTAAACTATAAAGTTGTCAAAGACTTTATAGCCAAAGTTTCAGAGCGTTGTGTGGGCGCTGATGTTTTAGAAAGCTTAACACCGGGTCAACAAATTATCAAAATTGTTAACGATGAATTAACCGCCTTAATGGGCAGTGAAAATTCTCGTATAGAATTTGGCAAAGCTCCGACAGTAGTTTTAATGGCAGGCTTACAGGGTGCAGGTAAAACAACATTCTGTGCAAAGCTTGCGGGGCTTATGCGAAAAAAACATAACAAGCGGCCCTTGCTTGTTGCCTGTGATATATACAGACCTGCAGCTATAAAGCAGTTGCAGATTGTAGGTAAGCAGTTGGATATTCCCGTATTTGAAATGGGAACAGAAAAAAGTGCAGTTGATATTGCAAAATCAGCCATAGAGCACGCCCGTGCCCACGGCAATGACTTTGTTATCATAGATACTGCGGGCCGTCTTCATATAGATGATGAGCTTATGCAGGAATTAGAAGATGTAAAGGCAGCGGTAAATCCTGACGAAATTCTTCTGGTAATCGATGCTATGACAGGTCAGGATGCTGTAAATATCGCAGAAAGCTTCAATAATCGTCTGGAAGTGACAGGCGTAGTTGTTACAAAGCTTGATGGTGATACCCGTGGCGGTGCAGCTCTTTCAGTTAAAGCAGTTACAGGCAAGCCTATCAAATTCTGTGGTGTGGGCGAAAAGCTTTCTGACATCGAAGAATTCCACCCTGATAGAATGGCGTCCCGTATTTTAGGCTCAGGCGATGTACTCTCGCTTGTTGAAAAAGCACAGGAAGCCTTTGATGAAAAAGATGCAGCGGCATTAGAAGAAAAAATCAGACAGAATACATTTAACCTGGACGATTTTTTAAACCAGATGCAGCAAATGAAAAAAATGGGTCCTTTGACCTCCTTGATTAAGATGATTCCGGGAATTGACGCAAAAGCATTGGATGGTGCAAACATTGATGAGCGAAAGCTGGACAGAGTTGAGGCGATTATCAAGTCTATGACAATGCAGGAGCGTGAAAAACCCGAAATTATAAATGCCAGCCGCAAGAAAAGAATTGCAGCAGGAAGCGGAAATCAGGTTTCCGATGTAAATCTTCTTTTGAAGCAGTTTGAGCAAATGCAAAAAATGATGAAGCAGCTGGGCGGCGGCGCAGTCAAGCGTTTTAAAAAGAAAAAGAAGAAAAAATAATTTTGTTTTTATGTTAAAATAACATATACAATATTTTTTGGAGGTGAAAACACAATGGCAGTAAAAATCAGATTAAGAAGAATGGGTGCGAAAAAAGCTCCTTTTTACAGAGTGGTTGTTGCAGATTCCAGATATCCCAGAGATGGCAGATTTATCGAAGAAATCGGCACATACAATCCTTTAACAGACCCTTCTGAAATCAAAATTGATGCAGAATTAGCAAAGAAATGGATTGCTAACGGTGCACAGCCCACAGATACAGTTAAGGTTTTACTTAAGAAAAGCGGTATCACAGAGTAATCTGGGCATCATTTGATGTGTAAGGAGAAAAGTAATGAAAGAATTATTAGCAGTTATTGCAAAAGCTTTGGTTGATGACCCTGACAGTGTTTCTGTTTCAGAAAGAGAGGGCGAACGCTCTATTGTTTTAGAACTTCGTGTTGCAGATGCAGATATGGGCAAGGTTATCGGCAAGCAAGGCAGAATTGCAAAATGTATCAGAACTGTTATGAAGGCTGCTGCAAGCCGTGAAAACAAACATGTGGCAGTAGAAATCGTGCAGTAACAGATAAAAAAAGAAAACAGACTGACAGATTCTGTCAGTCTGTTTTTTTATTTATTAAAGTTTTTTATACACTTTATTTGCGCTGCTTTCGTAAGCTGCTTCAATAACCTTTTGTGAAGCGATAGCGTCTTTAGCTGTAATTGCAACAGGAGCTTCACCTAAAACTGCACGACCAAAAGCTTCGATTTCCTTGGTGTACATATTACCAAATTCAACCTTAACTTCTAAAGGTGCAACTTCATTTCTGTCCTGGTTAGCGTCATAACCTAATGCATCGCCTGTGCAAAGGACCTCAATTTCGCCGCCTTCAACCTGTGAGATTGTGCCCTGAGCAAAGATACTGCCCTTTGTGCCGTAGAACTCAATCTTGCATTTTGCTGCAGCGTCGGGAATGTTGAAGTTTGCATCAACATAAGCAACTGCACCGTTAGATAACTTCATAATAACGCCGCCAGCATCCTCTACGCTGTACTTAAATATCTGATTACCGCAGATACCTGCAGCCTCAACCACTTCAAGGCCTGTGATGTAGCGGATTAAGTCAACACAGTGTACACCCATATCCATCATAGCGCCGCCGCCGGATAATTTCATATCCTGTCTCCAGCAGTTTTCCATTTCGGGATACCAGCATGTAAGCTGAGCACGAGCAGAAACAATCTCACCGATTTTGCCAGATGACACGATGTCGTGCATAGCTTGGTGGTATGCGTGGAATCTCATCATAAAACCAACGCCGAGTTTTACGCCTTTTTTCTCGCAGTAAGCTGCGATTTCTTCAGCTTCAGCTGCGGTCAAACCTACGGGTTTTTCGATTAAGATATCTTTACCTGCATCAGCGGCTGCCATTGCCTGCTCTTTGTGGCAGAATACGGGAGATGCGATGTATACAGCCTGAATTTCATCAATAGCTAAGACATCTTCCATTTTATCAAATGCATATTTTGCATTGTATTTTTCTTTGCAAGCGTCTGCTGCAGCTTTGTTTGCGTCCATAACAGCAATAAGTTCTGCATTACTTGCTAGCATCATACCAGGCAGAGTTCTTCTGTCAGCGATACCGCCACAGCCGATTACGCCCCATTTAATTTTCATAATAATTTCCTCACTTTATTTAATTTAGTAGGGGCATAACAAAACCGCTATGCCCCGAAAACTTATAATTTAATTATCTGCCTTCTTGCATTTCTTTTACAGCTTCTAATACTGCGTCAGCCATGTACTCTAACTGTTCCTGTGAGAGACCATACAAGGGAAGATGTGTGTATCTCTTGTAGAAGATTTCTTCGCAGTTAGGACAAGTTTTAGCTATTTCATCTGAATCATAACCTAAATCCTGAACAACCTTAAATCTGTAAAGAGGACCGAAGTGAGCAATCTGTGTAACGCCCTTTTCTTCTAATTTCTTCTTTAAGATCTGGATGTCGCCGCCAGCTTTAGCGGGGTCAATCTGTAACATATACATGTGATATGTAGGTTTGATATCATCTGTGTCTAATAACTGAGGAATGATAGCATCGTTTTCAGCAAATCTCTTTGTTAAGTATTCGGCTGCTTCACGACGGATCTTGATGATTTCTTCGTTACGAGCAACCTGAAGTGCTAAACCTAAGCCCTGGATTTCTGTTGTTGATGAGTTACCAGCCATAAAGGGCTTTTCTTTACCCGGGATAGGTGTGATGTTATAAAGCCACTTTTCGATGGGGCAAGAGAAGTCTAAGCCTAAGAAACGAGCTCTCTTCATATCAGGACCGAAGCCGGGGATTGTTGTTGTTAAAATACCGCCTTCGCCGAATGATGTGATGTTTTTAACTTCGTGCATAGAAAATCCTGCAAAATCACCGATTGTACCGATTTTCTTGCCTTTATACATAGCGCCGAAAGCGTGAGCAGCATCTTCTAATACTAAGATGTCGTGTTTTTTCGCTAATTCCATGATGGGATCCATATCAACAGGGTAACCACCAAGGTGAACGGGAACAATCATCTTTGTTTTGTCTGTGATTTTTCTTGCCACATCGGCAGGATCCATATTTCCTGTTCTGGGGTCTACATCTGCAAATACAAGTTTGCAGCCGATAGCCAAAGGATAAGCCATTGTAGCTACGAATGTGATAGCGGGCACGATAACTTCGTCGCCAGCAGCTAAATTTGCATATTTGTAAGCAATTTCAAAACCTGCTGTTGCGTTTGTTACGAATGTTGATGTATCTGTGCCTAAATATTCGTTACAAGCAGCTTCTGCTCTTTCTACCTGTGAGCCTAAAGATAATTTTCCGGGAGGTGTAGCAAGCTCATCTAATTTTTTAACCTGTTCCCAAACTGCTTCTAATGCTGCATCGTATTCTTTACCTTCGCCCTGCATTAAGAAACGAATAATTTCCATTAAGTCATGAACATTGTAGTTTTCACCTACAGCTGCCCACGGCACCTTTGTGGCACCTGTGTTATACCTAAAATCTGATGTTTGTTTTCCCATTTTCTTTTCCTCCTTAAATTTTCGTTTATATATTTTATAAACATTTTTCATTTTAAAATTCAGGGTCATATGTCTGTATAAATTCTTCCCAATGAATTTTTCTTACTTCGATATCTTTGATTTTTAGCTTTGTGCAATAAGCAGAGAACCCTAAATGACCACCTGAAATAGGCGCGGGGTCAATTAGCTCCGTTATTAAAACATCGTCAACTACCATAAATGTGTGACCGGAGATACTGCCTACCGTCATGCGCACTTCAGTTCCTGGCAGATACTGGTACGCTGCCGTAGTGGAATACGCACCTCTTTGATCGCCGCCATCCTTGCTGCTGTCCAAAATTTTCTCAATGCCTGATTTGTGTTCATACCAACCGTTAAGACCGCAAACATAAGATTCGCCAAGATAATCGTGGGTTTCGTTCCAATTTGCACAGAAGACCGCATTTACATCACGGGTTGCAGGAAGTACTGTTCCTATTGTAAAAGAGAACATCACATCGTCGGTAAAATATTCTTTAGTCATCAGAATACCGCCGAAATTTCCTCTTTCTGCACCCACTAAGTAGCCGTTTTCTACTGTCCATTCCCCTGTCATAACATCCCAATACTGTTGCCAGTCATCAGATGGGTTATATGTAAAAATAACAGGAGAAGAATCACTTATTATTTTTTTGCCAAGCAATAGTATATCTTTCATGGATTACTCCCTTTTTGTAAATTTTGCCCACATTGGAGATGCGATCGCCGCAAAAACAAATGCTATGCCTGCAAATAAAATCCACGATACAATAGTTGCATTCCAGCCGTATTTTTCTGCCAGATAGCCAAACAAAATATTTGCAACGACTGTACCAAATGATGCAACCGCATTAAGTGTTGATGCCACAGAGCCTGCCTTGTTGTACTTTACAAAGTGGGACGGAATAATAACATTTATAAGTTGATGTCCTGCATACATCATTGTAGTTACAACGGTTAAAAGTATTACAACTATTGCTACGGATACTTTTCCCGTAAAAATCAGCAAAACTGTAAAAGGCAATGACACCAAAAAACAAAGGGCATATCCCCATACTGCGTTTTTTACGCGTTTAGGATAGAAAAAGTTTACGATAAACACACCTGCCAAATTTATAAACACTAAAATAGTTGTAAGCATATTTGCAAAGCTGGGCGTTACGGATTTGTAGTTGTCTATTATCATTGTAGGCACCCATGATTTAAGCCCTACATCCATTGTCGATCTCATAAATGCGGGAATCAAAAGAAAGACCGCTCCGCTTGAAATCAATATTTTTCCCAAACTTATGTTGGGTGTTTGGGTGCTTTTGGTTTTTTGTTCTGAATAGGCCTGTGTCCAGCCTTGATTTATTTCTTGAATTTTTTGAACATCTGTTTTTGTTTTTTTAGTAACCAATGTCCAAAGTACAAGACAGATTGCCAAAATTACAGAAAACACCATAAACAGCATAGGCCACCTTGCCACATTTAAAACAATGGCCGCAACCAAATAGTTAGTCAGCATACCTATACAGTAGGAAAAAGATATATAGGTCATTGCTTTGTTTTTGTGTTCTGGCAAAAGATACTCAGCAATGATCCTTAAAACCGCAGGCCATATAGCAAACTGAATAAGACCACAAAAACTCCAAAATATGAGCATCATATAAAAATTATCAGCAAATGCCATGCCCAAGGTTGAAATTAGTGTTCCTGCCAAAGTTATGTAAATAAATTTTATGGGGGCTACTTTATCGACGATTTTTACACCTAAAAGCTGTGCTCCTCCATAAAAAAGATAAAAACCTGCATTTACTATACCTGCCTGAGATTTATCAAAAATCCCCTCGCCTATAATTGATGCCATAGAGGCGGCATAGGCGCTTTTTACCATGGAAATTACTGCATAAACAATAAATGTTACTATAAATATAAGCCAGCTGGCCTTTTCCTCATTTGTATATCCAAAAAATAATCTTTTCATCGGTACTGTGCCTTCTTAGTGGGGTAACTCCTCCATAAATATGAAGTTGAATCCTGCTTCATTTAAAATCTTGCCCATTGTGAGAATTTTTTCGGCATAATCAGGCTGATAAGCGTAATAATCAGGGTAGTAATACTGCTCGTGGTTACCAACACTTAAATATTCCTGATGAACAAATTTAGAGAGCTCTTCTTCTAAAGTTTCTCCGGGGATCAGGTTCAAAACAGCTTGTGCTGCTGCCATGTAGTGCATATTTAACTCTTTATCTTTGATGGTTGCAAATTTTCCCAGTATACTTTCGTAGTCTTCTTCGTCAACATGGTTGTATGAGCACAGAGCGTTTGCAATAGCTAAGTCCCTGGTCACTTTGTGGTAAACACCGGATTCAGGCTTTTTGTTATGCATAAGCCTGAATGAGTGACCGTAAGGAAGAGCTGAAGGATCGCCATCCCATTCTATCTTTTTACCATAGGACGCATAAGTTATCTCAATGCCGTTGTCAGATAAAGCGCGAATGCCATCTTTTGACATAGGCAACCAGTGGGTTACTACGCATTTTGCGAAAGATTTTTCTCCTGCGAAGCGACAAATCTCGTTGTAAATCTGCTTGAAAATTTTATCAACAAGATCGTAGTCTGCATTGACAAAAGGATAATCAGGCCATTCTTCTTTTGAATGGAAGCCCATTTTAAGCCAGCTTGAAGCTTCTTCAAATTCTGCCTTATATGCATCTGTCATATCAGAAAGTGTAAACTCATCATTGCCATACCAAAAGTCTGTTTTATAAAAAACATTAAGCTGTGTTTTTACACCGTACTTGTCGTGGGCCTCCTTAAGGGTTGCCATATAGGGATTATCCCATAAAGATGCAGGTTTTTGGCGTGTTAAATCACGAAAAACCCAAATAACATCATCAATAAAAAATGTAGCCTTTTTGTTCATTTTTTAATTGCTCCTTAATATCATTTATTTTTAACAAATCTTTCGTAAAAACAAATCCGCAGTTTTTTAAAAAAGATCTGCCATATTGCAAAACCTGTAATAATCTCACCATAATCTTTAATCCGTCTATGAAAAGTCACACAAACTCAATTTATTTATTGCTTAAATAAATTATAGCAAACATAACGGTAAAAGTCAATATAATTAGTGATAAACTTATCAATATCACAAGAAGAAATTTTTTATTTTTATGTAGCATTATCGTTTCATCTGTGGTAAAATAATTGCGAAGAAAAAAGGTTTAAAATATGAAGATGTATTAAGGCCCAAAGACAATAGGCATTCGTGTCTGATACGCGAAGGTGACAAGTTGACATTTGTTTTTTTGGGTGCTATAATTGGCGTATACAGAATTTTTTATAAAATTCCTCTAAAGCCTTTGCGCTTTTCTGTCATTGATTATATATTAGTTAAATTTTATAAAAATTTCAAAAAGTGAGAACAACTATGGACAAGCAGGTTGCAAATGTACAGTTAATGCAAAAAATGAATAGATTAAAGGTTTTGAATTTTGTTCGCAGGAACCCTGATGTTTCCCGGCCGCAAATTGCACAGAAAACAGGGCTTTCTACGGCGTCTGTTACAAATATTACATCGTACCTTTTGGATTTGGGATTACTTACTGAATGCGGTACGGAAAAAGTGGGCAGAGTTGGCAGAAAAAGCACACTTTTAAAATTCAACGCCAAAAATCACAGTCTTATATGCATTTACCTTAACGAAAAATATATGAATATTGCGTATACTGATTTAGAGGGAAAAACTATAGAAAAAATAAAAATAGAAACAGAAGGGCTTTCGCCGGAGGACATTACCGATGAACTTTGCCTCAATGTTAAGGTGCTTATCAAAAAGCATTCGAAATCGTGTATTTTAGGTATTGGAATCGCTATTTCCGGTCTTGTTTTAGATGATAGCAGATTTATTTTTTCATCTCGGTTAAAGTGGAAATCCTTAGATGTGAAGCGAACTCTGGAAAAAGAAACAGATATTCCTGTATTTGTTAACAATGTGTCTTTTTTAAAGGCAGTGTGGTATTTTGGAAAAAAATCCATAGAATCATCAGACAATATGCTTTATGTAGATATGGAAGATGGCATAGGTGTTGTGCAGTACGCTGACGGTTCAATTTTCAGAAAAACCTTAGGTGAAATCGGGCACACTACTGTCGATCGAGATGGTGAACCATGTTTTTGCGGGAACCGTGGTTGTCTGGAGGCAATGTGTTCTCCGAAAAGACTTGTTTCTCTTTATGAGCAAAACAGCAATAAATCAGCAACCCTTGTGCAGATTGATGTGCTATATAAAAAAGAAGACAAGAGTGCTGTATTTGCAGTTTCTGAATGTGGGCAGTATTTAGGCATCGGGCTTGCAAATCTTGTGAACCTTTTTAATCCGTCTGTTATGGTTATAAATGCAGGGGATTTTGAAGAGTGTCCGTCACTTTTGATAGAAGCAGAAAGAGAGCTTAAAGCGAGAGCGTACCCATCATTAACTCACAAGCTTTCAATAAAACAAATTAACGAAACAGAGGAAAGCACAATATTTGGCACGGCATTTGACCTTTGTGACCGGTTGTTTGATGTATCCTTTGCCGGAAATATTGTAGAGTAGGAGGATTTTATGGAACATACATTAACTCAGCGTGAGGTTTTGGATATTGCTACATCTATAGGATATTACATATTAAAAAACGGTGGAGAAATCAACCGTGCCGAAGATACTGCAGAAAGACTTGGTCTTGCATACGGTATGGACGCGGTCCATGTTTTTGCCATTTCTGCATCCATTGTAGTTTCTGTTGAAAAAGACGGGGAGTCACTATCTCAGACACGAAGAGTCAAAAGGGCAACAACCAATCTTGACAAGGTAGAAAAATTTAATGCCTTATCAAGAAGAATCTGCGAAACTCGCCCCACCTATGCAGAAATCTGTGAAAGTTGCAGAGAAATTAAAAGAGCACCATCCTACCCTGAATGGATTGCGATTTTTGCATATTCAATAATTAGCGGAGCATTTGCTGTATTTTTTGGCGGCGGAATAAACGAATGTGTTTCTGCACTTTTTATCGGAATTGTGTTAAGGTTCGTTATGCTTTTGGCAGAAAAATTGCAATCGCCACCATTTTTTGCCAATGCTTCAGGTTCAGCCATAATCGTTTTGCTGACTCGGCTTATATACCTTGCATTTCCTGTGATAAATACAGAAATCATAACAATCGGCGTGTTGATGAACCTTGTACCCGGCGTACTTATCACTAATTGCATCAGAGATTTTGTAGCAACAGACTATACCGCAGGTATGTCCAAGGTGGGTGAAGCTTGTTTTATTGCAGCAGGCATAGCCTTAGGCGTAAGCGTTTCGGTTTTGTGGAGGTAGACTATGTTCAAAAACTTTGTAATTCCCATAATTTCTGCACTTGTTGCAACCTTTGGGTTTTCACTTTTTTATAACATCAAAGGCAAAAATGTTATTATTGCTGCTTTATGCGGAGGATTTTCGTGGTTTGCGTATTTGATATGTGATGCATTTACCGCGTCACAGATATTTCCGTATTTTGTAGCGGGGATGGCTGTTTCACTTTATTCAGAATTAGCGGCAAGAATATTCAAAGCGCCTGCAATAGTGTTTTTGATTCCTGGATTTATTCCTTTGGTGCCCGGACTTACTATTTTTAAAACCATGCAGTCAGGTCTTATGGGAGATGTTTCAGAATTTGCGGCAGGCGGAATAAATACATTAAAAATTGGCGGAGCTATCGTTCTGGGTTTGATATTTATGTCATCATCTTTCAGACTGGCAAGAACGGGCATCTATCCCTTTAAGACAAAAAAACAAAGCTCTGGCTGTAGTGCGGTTGACAAAAATAAATAAAATATAAAAAAGTTGAATTTCACATAAAGTGTCGGTTATATATTGTCATTGGGATATAATCGGTGAAGAGGAAATCCGGTCAGAATCCGGAACAGTAACAGCTGCTGTATGTACCAAAGTTTATGTATTCGTCGGCGTGAAAGCCGGTCATTGGGAAACTGAGAAGGCAGAATACATAAATGCGAAGCTATTGCTTTATATGGTATAAGTCAGAAGACCTGCTTTAATGTTGTTCCGTATGTGCAATTTATGTACAGGAATAATAGTTTTGCACATTGCGCGGTTTGCTTTTTGAGCGTATCCGTCATGCAAATTGTGATTGCCACAGAAAAACTCTGCTGTGACAGCCTTCATTTAACGAAAGCTGACACAGTTTTTTTATGTGAATTTTGACACAGAAGCGCCCACCCCTGCAAATTAGAATGCGCCTGTTTACAACCCAGCATCAGACGAAAGGACAAACAATTATGAATGAATTTAAAGCCTATCATCCGATAGTTAATTTCATATTTTTTACAGCAGTTATAGGGTTTTCGATGGCGTTTATGCATCCTGTGTGTCTGGCGGCGTCCCTTATATGCTCGGTTTCGTATTCTACCATGCTAAACGGAAAAAAAGCTGTACGGTTTAACCTTTTATATATGTTGCCGCTGTTTATAATATCTGCATTACTGAATCCCGCATTTAATCACGAGGGCATCACAATAATAACATATTTACCAAGCGGAAATCCATTAACTTTCGAATCAACTATCTACGGAATTTCTGCAGCGTTTATGTTGGTAGCCGTTATATCATGGTTTTCCTGCTTTAATAAAATAATAACAAGTGATAAGCTGATGTATTTGTTTGGAAAAATCATTCCGACACTGTCGTTAATATTTTCAATGGTACTTCGATTTGTGCCAAAGTTTTCGGCGCAGATAAAAACAGTCAGAAATGCACAAAAATGCGTGGGCAAGGATGTATCAGACGGAAGTATAATCGAAAAAGCAAAGAACGGAATTAAAATACTTTCTATTATGATTACATGGTCATTGGAAAATGCTGTTGATACTGCCGACAGTATGAAATCACGAGGGTATGGATTGCCCAAAAGAACAGCGTTTTCAAACTTTAGTTTTTCAAAAAGAGATTTTTGGGTTTTGGGAACGGTATTGGTGCTTTCGGCATACATCATAATCAATGCATTTTTGGGACAGGTTAGCTTCAGATACTACCCCTCAATAAAAAGTGCAAAACTCACAACACAAAGCATATCGGTATTTTTGGCATACCTTTTGTTATGTGCCATGCCTGTAATTATAGAAATTTGGGAGGCTTGTAAGTGGAAATTATTAAAATCGAAAATTTAAGCTTTACATACCCTATGGAAGAAAAATGCGCCATAGAAAATGTAAGTCTTTCTGTTGAACAGGGAGAACTCATAACCATCTGCGGAAAGTCGGGCTGTGGAAAATCAACCCTCTTAAGACAGATGAAACCTACTTTGTCTCCCCACGGCGAAAAGCAAGGCGAAATATATTTTGAAAGCAAGAAAATTTCCCGGCTTTCACAAAGAGAACAGAGTGAAAAAATCGGGTTTGTGTTTCAGAATCCTGACAACCAAATCGTAACGGATAAGGTTTGGCATGAACTTGCATTTGGCCTTGAAAGTTTATCATTTTCCAGAACTGAAATTCGTACAAGAGTTTCAGAAATGGCATCTTTTTTTGGTATTGGAGATTGGTTTCATAAAAAAGTGACAGAATTATCGGGCGGACAGAAGCAACTGCTTA
The DNA here is from genome assembly GCA_045592045.1 of Congzhengia sp. GTDB lineage: Bacteria > Bacillota > Clostridia > UBA1381 > UBA9506 > Congzhengia. The sequence goes on from JAZNUA010000011.1 coordinate 13,457, forward strand.
ACTTAGCTTCCGTTATGGTAATGCAGCCAAAGCTTTTAATTTTAGACGAGCCAACCAGTATGCTGGACCCCGTTGCCGCCGAAGATTTTTTGAGCACGGTATATAAAATAAATCGAGAGCTTGGTGTAACTGTGATTTTGTCGGAGCACAGGCTTGAGGCGGCTTTTCCATTGTCCGACAGAGTAATTGTTATGGACAAAGGAAAAATTATTGCAGATGATGTTCCATCAAGGGTTGGGGAGATTTTATACAGGGCAGACAATGATATGTTTTTTGCTCTGCCCACACCAATGCGAGTGTATTATTCAAGAGAAAATGAAGCAGAATGTCCCGTAACCATTCGTGATGCACGAAAATGGTTATCTCAAATGCCTGTAAATAAAGATATAGACTTCTCAGAGGGGCAAATAACGAACGAGGACACTGTCTTATCTTTATCTGATGTTTGGTTTCGTTATGAAAAGGGGCAGCCTGATATTTTAAGAGGCCTTTCGTTATCGGTAAGGAACAAGGAGCTGTATGCAATAGTGGGCGGTAACGGTAGCGGCAAAACCACGACTCTTTTGATAGTAGCAGGATTAGAAAAGCAATATCGCGGTAAAGTCAATATTGAAAACAACAAAAAAATAGCAGTGCTTCCTCAAAATCCTCAAAGTATATTTGTAAAGAAGACCGTTGAGCTTGACTTATATGAAATGCTGACAGATGCCCGACTTACCAAAGATGAAAAGGAAATCGAAATACAAAAGGTTATAGAGTTTTGTCAGCTTAAAGAGCTGTTAAAACGACACCCTTATGACCTGTCAGGCGGCGAACAACAAAGGGTGGCACTTGCTAAAGTGTTACTCACAAAGCCCGACATACTGCTGCTTGATGAGCCGACAAAAGGGCTTGATGCACACTTTAAAACAAAGCTTGCAGGGATGCTTAAGGATTTGCAAAAAAGCGGTGTGACGATTTTAATGGTTTCCCACGATATTGAATTTTGCGCAAAATATGCAGACCGTTGCGGTATGTTTTTTGACGGTTGCATTACAAGTGAGGATACACCTCAAAGATTCTTCTCAAACAAGAGCTTTTACACTACATCTGCAAACAAAATGTCAAGAGACATAATCGACAATGCAGTTTTAGATGAGCACATAATATGGGCTATTGAAGGAAAGATTAAAGAGCCAAAAGGACCAGTGATGCCGAC
>JAZNUA010000012.1:0-4832 GCA_045592045.1 Congzhengia sp.
TCATCCACATCCGCAATTACCTGACCAACTGTAACCTTATCTCCTGCTTTTACAACAGGTTTAGCGGGTGCACCAATATTCTGATTGTATGTAATTCGGATTTTTTTTGGTATAATTTCCTCTTCTGAAAGAGGAGCAGGGTTGTCATATTTAGATAACCCTAACCTTGCAGTAAGTCTGGAAATCGGAACAAGTTTCATCTTTCTTTGTTTATCTGCAACGGGTTCTTTTATATCATCAGGGATTTTAACACCATTTTGCCTCAATCCCATTTTATACTCTGTAATCAATGTTCTTGGAGATAACTCTTGAGGACAGGAGTACATTTCACATATACCACAACCGGAACAGAAAAATGTGTTTAAAAACGGAGCTAAATCTTTAATATAGCCACCGCTTGTAGCACTTCTCATAAAAGCGTGGGGTTCAATCGGGTGTCCTAACAAGTTTCTCGAACAAGTATTAGTACAAGACCTACACTGGCAACAAGATGCCATAGCTCTTTTTAAGCTTATAGAAATACGGGTTTTTTTCTTTTCTACAACCTGGTGGTTGTTAGGTAATACCAATAGAGCAGTAGTGGTCTTTGTAACTGTGTCCAATTCATTTACCAATTTTCCCATCATGGGTCCGCCGTTGATGATGCTGAATTCAGAAAGGGTAGACCCTCCTGCTAAATCAATCAACTCTTTAAAACTCATACCTAAGGGTGCCTTAACCGTAATGGGATTTTTTACAGCACCTGTAATAGTCACATAAGAGTGAGTTACAGGTAAATCAGAGGTGATTGCATTATAAATGTTTAACATAGTTTCAACATTATAAACAATTACACCTACACTTATGGGTATTTTACCAGGAGGTACGATTCTGCCTGTTGCTTCGTAAATTGTTACAATTTCATCACCGGCAGGATAAACCTCAGGCAAATAGGATATACTAAAATTATTAAATTTATTTAAAACAGAATTTACTGCATTGATTGCATCTTTATAAGTTTTTTTCAGTGCAATAATAACTTCTTTTGCACCAGTAGCTTCTTTTACAGTATCGAGAGCAGACAAAATTTCAAAAGCATATTCTGCTAAAACTTGTCTGTGAAGCTTTAAAAGAGGTTCGCATTCGGCACAGTTTAAAATAATGGTATCTGCTGCATCTGATAATTTTGCGTAAGCAGGAAAACCCGCACCGCCTGCACCGGCAACTCCGGCACCTCTTAACTTGAGTTTTAACTCATTTAAAGTCATATTTCATCACAACTCCAGTTCAGAACCGTTATCAACAATACCTACAATAGCCGCATCTACAGGAGAATTATCCAAGTTGCAACCAATACGAGCAGCACTGCCCTGAGCAACTACAACAACTTCGCCTATACCTGCGCCAACATTATCAATCGCAATAATTTTAGACTTGCATTTATCGATTGATTCAAATATTTCAACTACTAAAAGTTTCTGTCCCTGCAACTTTTCATTCTTGCGAGTAGAAACAATATTTCCTGTTACTTTTCCGATAATCATAGTTTACACCATTCCTTAAAAAATTTTGGAATACTTAAAAGATTATCCTGCGTCGGAGGTTACCCTCCGACGCAAAATTAACCTTTTTGGAAAAGATTTAATTATTTGATTGAGGGTAAAATCTTTTCAACATCGTTGTGGGGTCTGGGGATAACATGTGTAGCAACTAATTCGCCAAGTTTTGCAGCGTTTGAAGAACCAACTTCAACAGCTGATTTAACTGCACCTACATCACCGCGAACCATAACGCTAACAAGACCAGAACCGATTTTTTCTGTTCCAACCAATACAACGTTAGCTGCTTTTAACATTGAATCTGCAGCTTCGATTGCTGCTACTAAACCTCTTGTTTCTACCATACCTAATGCTTCCTGTGCCATTTTAATTTCTCCCTTCATATTTTCGTTTTTGATATTTAAATTTTCATTAACTGACACTGTGTCATTTACTTTTGCAGGTGCAGGTTTTGCACTTGCGGGTTTTGTTGCACTTTTTGCAGGAGCTTTCTTTGTTGTAGAAGCTGCAGCAGTAGTGCTTTTTTTCTTTTCAGCCATTTAAACTCACCTCAAATTAGATTGTAGGTAAAATGGATTCAACATCTGCGTGTGGTCTGGGGATAACATGAACTGCAACAAGCTCACCAAGTTTAGCTGCACATTCTGCACCAACTTCTGTAGCTGCTTTAACTGCGCCAACATCACCGCGAACCATAACACTTACCAAACCGGAACCGATTTTTTCTGTACCGATGAGTGTAACTTCTGCTGCTTTAACCATTGCATCAGCTGCTTCAACTGCTGCTGTTAAGCCTCTTGTTTCAATCATACCTAATGCTTCTTTTGCCATTTTTTATTCCTCCTATAATTATTCGTTTACAATTACTACTTTCAAACCTTCCATTTTGAGGTTTGTAACATGTGCTTCATTTATCTGTGAGAGCAGGAAGCGGTGTGTGATAAGTTTTTCTATTGGTAAACCGATTCCTTTTGCTCTTTTAAGAAAATCAAATGTGGTAGCGTAATCACGAAGTGTGTAAACCCATGAACCAACTGTTGTGATTTCCTTTGAACAAATGTCAAAGTGGGGATTGATTGTAGCATCGCCACCGTTGATGAAGAAGCCAAGCTCACAAAGACCGCCACCGCGTCTAATGAACTTATAGATGTTAGCATGAGCGATAGGTGAACCTGTGCACTGGAATGCAAAGTCTGCCAAATAACCGCCAAATGCGTCTTCAACACCTTTTGTTAATGCGTCAATACCATCGAAGTTTTTAAAGTTAACTGTGTTTGTTGCACCCATTTCTCTGGCAAAGTTAAGACGCTTATCTTCACCATCAATAGCAACAATATTTTCAACGCCCATTGTACGAAGAATTGCAATACACAAAAGACCGATAGGTCCGCAACCTTGAATAGCAACACGACTGTTGAATCTTAAAGTACCTACTGTTTTAGCTCTTTCAACTGCGTGAATTAAAACTGCAGCAGGTTCAATTAAAAGTCTTAAATCAAGACTTAAATCACTTACATTAAATACGGTTGAACCGCCACGGATAACCATGTAGTCTGCAAACCAACCATTTAAGTGAATGTCGTCATCAGGTAAAAGTCCGTAAACTTCAGCACCATCTCCCACATTCTGCTTGTTCAGGTCATACATTGTGATATCAGGAGAATCCTTGAAAATCATACATGTAACAACCTTATCACCAACAGCCAAGGGTTTGCCTGCACTGTCTTTTTTAACATTTTTACCCATTTTAACGATTTCACCTGAGCCTTCATGTCCTAAAACAACAGGGATGAGGCCAAAGGGGTCTCTCTTAAATTCATGAGCATCTGTACCGCATACACCGCAACCTTCAACCTTAACCAAGATATCGTCATCGCCGAGTTCAGGAATGGGGAATTCCTTGATTTCGTAATGTTCGAGACTTGTAAGCATAGCAGCTCTTGAAGTTTTGGGAATTTCGCCTTTTGATTTGCAGCTGCATTCACCACCGTTAGAGCATGTGCATGTGTGCGGAGTTTCTGATTTCATGTTAGAAAGAACTTGTTTTACGATTGCTTCAATATCATTTGAATTAATAGCCATAATAACAGAACTCCTATTTCATAATATTTTAAACCTTATTTATAAGTTCATTAAATACTTTTTCGCCATAAGCAGCCAAATAAGTATCCTGTTCCTCGCTGCCGCCGGAAACACCTAAACCGCCAATGATTTTTCCGTTCGCTTTCAGCGGAACACCGCCACCGAAAATGACGATTTGACCATCGTTGGTAAATTGTATACCGTAAAGAGGTTGGTTAGGCTGACTTAAAGTTTTTAATTCGATGGTAGACATTTTCAAAGCAACAACGGTGTACGCTTTATTAAAAGCAACATCGTAACTTGCAATGTAGGAGTCATCCATACATTCGACTAAAACGGGACGAGCGCCACTGTTTGAAATAGCAACGACCGCGTTAACGCCGATTTTTTTAGCTTCTTCTTCAACTTTTTTTGCCAACTCTTTAGCGAGAGATAAAGTCATTTCCTGATTGCTACCCATTGATTTTACAACGGTTTCGACAATCTTTGAAATTTCGTGGTCACGCATAGTAAGACCTCCGAATATTATTTACCCAACTGAGCAATAACTTTCTTTGTAATTTCAGCAACTAAGTCGTTGTCGCCAGATGTTGAGCATTTGCTGCATCCATGACAACTGGGAAGACCTGCTTTAGCGTTGGGGCATACATCTGCAGGATGTTTACCTGTCATACCAAACTGTCTTCTTATTTCATAAAGCTTTTCAACCTGTGCCTTAGATAATTCCTGAGGTCCGCCTAACTGCTTGGATAAGAATAAGAGTTCGGCATAGAACTCTAATGATTCCATCTTGTGATAAGCAGCAAGTAAAGAATCAGAGTAAGCTAATGCACCGTGATTTTCCAAAAGAACAGCATCGTAATACTGTAAGTACTTAGAAACTGCATCAGGAATTTCATGTGTTGAAGGTGTGCCGTATTCAGCAATCGGAACACAACCTAAAGCGATAACAGCTTCAGGCATAATGGGCTGTGTAAGCGGAATGCCTGCAATAGCAAAACTTGTTGCATAGATAGGATGAGCGTGTACAACAGCCTGAACATCAGGGCGTTCTTTGTAAACTCTCATATGCATTTTGATTTCTGATGAGGGTTTAAAACCTTTGTTTGCCTGGATTACATTGCCATCAGCATCAACTTTACAGATGTATTCGGGTGTCATAAATCCCTTACTTACACCTGTAGGTGTGCATAAGAATTCATTGTCAGAAAG
>JAZNUA010000013.1:0-3831 GCA_045592045.1 Congzhengia sp.
ACAAGACAAAGCTCCAGAAAACCAAAAAAATACAGAGGCAAAAAAGCTCACACTTAAAAACATAATAACAGGTGGTGTATTTGCTGCTTTGTTTTTAGTTGTGCAGTTTGTTTTAGTGGGTCACTTTAATAAGTCATTAGAGTATTTTTATCAAATGGCAGGTGTCTTGTTTTTGGGCATAGCATTAAATAATCTACTGCCGCAAAGAGAACTGAGTTTGAAAAATGTGCGACCAATAAAGAGCAAACGAAGTATGTCAAAAAGGACCATTATTGGGGCTGCTATGATACTTTTGCTTATTCCTCTTACGATATTTACGGGCGTTTATTATTTGGGAGACAGAAAGTATTACTTCATAAGTCTGCTCATCATTTTAGAAACGATGCTTCCGTTCGCCCTGATCTTTGAGGGAAGAAAACCCCAGGCACGCGAGCTTGTAACGATCAGTGTGCTCTGCGGGATTGCAGTTGCAGGAAGATGTGCATTCTATATGCTTCCGCACTTCAAGCCTGTTGTGGCACTTGTAATAATCACAGGCGTGTGCCTTGGCGGCGAGGCAGGTTTTTTGGTAGGAGCAGTTACGGGATTTGTATCAAATTTCTTTTTTGGACAAACCCCCTTCACACCTTGGCAGATGTTTGCCTTTGGTGTCATTGGTTTTTTGTCGGGGGTGCTGTTTACAAAAGGAATATTTCGCATAACAAAGGCAAGGCTTTGTATATTTGGTTTTTTGGCAACACTTATTATTTACGGCGGCATTATGAATCCTGCATCGGTAATAGTAGGACAACCGAATCCCACAAAAGAAATGATTTTGACGGCATTTGTTTTTGGATTGCCCTTTGACTCGACACACGCATCAGCCACTGCATTTTTCCTGTATTTTATTTCCGAGCCGATGATAGAAAAGCTCAATAGGATAAAAGTCAAATACGGACTTATGGAATAGCTAAAATATCTTATGTGAAAAACAGCTTAATTTATAAAACCTCGGATTTAATATCCGAGGTTTTAATAAAGTATTGGCACCCCCAATAGGAATCGAACCTATAACTGCCCCTTAGGAGGGGGCTGTTATATCCATTTAACTATGGAGGCGCATTTTCTTTACATAGTATACCATAAAAAAAACTGATTGTAAAGTAAAAGAAGGTTGATTTTTTTTGTCGTTTAATATATAATGTATTTTGAAAAAATTGTTAGGAGAGCACATATGTTTGATAAATTATCATTTATAGAAGAGCGATATGAGGAATTAAGCAATAAAGTTTCGGACCCTGATGTGATTGCAGATTCTGCCAATTTTGCAAAATTGTGCAAAGAGCAGTCCGATATTGCGCCAATAGTTGAAAAATACAGAGAGTATAAAGCGGCAAAGGAAACGATAGCCGAGGGAGAAGAAATTCTGGCAGATCCCGATATGGATAAAGAGATGAAGGAGCTTGCAGAAGAAGAAATCAAAGATGCAAAAGAACGCATCGAGGCTCTTTCTCAGGAGTTGAAAATACTGTTACTTCCCAAAGACCCCAACGACGACAAGAGTGTTATCGTTGAAATAAGAGGCGGCGCAGGTGGTGACGAGGCGGCACTTTTTGCGGGAGATTTGTTCAGAATGTTTACGATGTATGCAGAAACAAATCGCTGGAAAACAGAAATCTTAAGCTCTAACCCCACAGATATTGGTGGTTATAAAGAAATTTCTTTTTCTATTGAGGGACAGGGCGCATACTCAAAGCTCAAGTTTGAGTCGGGCGTTCATCGTGTTCAGCGTATTCCTTCAACGGAATCAGGTGGCAGAATACATACATCAACTGTAACAGTTGCGGTATTACCTGAAGTTGAAGAGGTTGAAGTAGATATCAATGCAAACGATTTGCGAATAGATGTATTCCGTGCGGGCGGACCGGGTGGTCAGTGCGTAAACACAACCGACTCAGCGGTTCGTATTACTCATATTCCCACAGGATTAGTGGTTTCATGTCAGGATGAAAAATCACAGCACAAAAACAAGGACAAAGCTATGAAAATTCTTCGCTCAAGACTTTATGATTTGGTTCAGCAGGAGCAACATGATAAAATTGCCTCCGAGCGAAAAAGTCAGGTAGGTACAGGCGACAGAAGTGAACGAATAAGAACATATAATTTCCCTCAGGGGCGTGTTACAGACCACAGAATAGGTCTCACACTTCATAAGCTGGATAGCATCTTAAACGGAGATATGGACGAGCTCATCAGCGCACTTATCACCACTCATCAGTCAGAATTATTAGCAGGGGAGCAGGAATAAATATGAAGAAAAATGCAAGTACAGGTAAAATTGCATGGCTTGTTAAAGTGGCTATGCTTTCCGCAGTTGCTGCGGTGTTAATGCTTTTGGAGTTTCCTGTCCCTTTTATAGCTCCGCCGTTTTATGAATTGGACATCAGCGAGGTGCCGGTTTTGGTAGGAGCGTTTGCATTAGGTCCTGTTGCAGGGCTTGTAATAGAAACAATAAAGATATTGTTAAATCTGGTGATAAACGGCACTATTACCGCAGGAGTTGGTGAATTTGCAAATTGGCTAATGGGCGTTGCTTTTATATATCCCGCAGCTATGATTTACCGCAAGAATAAATGCAAGAAAAATGCTGTTTTAGGACTTATATGCGGCAGTTTTCTTATGGTAGTTTTAGGTGGTTTCGTAAATGCTTATATTCTGATTCCCACTTACGGCAAAGCTCTTACGCTGCCTTTAGACACATTTGTGAAGATGGGCGCGTCAATTCATTCTGCTGTTGACAGCATACCAAAAATGGTACTTTTGTGTGTAGTGCCATTTAACATTTTAAAGGCAGTAATCGTATCTGCAATTACTATGTTAATATACAAAAAAATATCACCTATTTTAAAATTTTCAGGAGTGAAAGAAAAATGATTTTAGGAATTGAACACATAGCGGTATGCGCCCGCGACACAAAAGCTTTAACAGATTGGTATGTAAAGATGTTTGGCGTTTCGGTAGTTTATGACAACGGTAAAGGTACATACTTTGTAAAAGCTCCCGATGGTTCTATGATTGAGATTATTCAGTCAGGCACAGATGCAGCTCCCACGCCTGCAAAAGACTGGGGCATTCGACACTTTGCTCTTTCTGTAAGCGAGGAAGGATTTGACGATTTGGTAAAGAAGCTAAAAGCAGAAAATGTAGAAGTGGTTACAGATGTAGCAGTTTCTCCCAAGGGAATAAAGACATTTTTCTTCAGAGATATTGAGGGAAATATATTTCATTTGATTTACAGACCTGAAGCGTTATAATAAGGAGGAAAAAATATGTGGAAAGAATTTAAAGAGTTTGCGTTCAAAGGAAATGTTATCGACATGGCTGTCGGTGTTGTAATAGGCGGCGCTTTCGGCAAAATCGTAACATCATTGGTTTCAGACATTATCACACCCGTAATCGGTATTTTAACATCGGGTGCAGATTTAAAGAGCTTGGCGGTGCAGATTTCAACCGCTGCTGACGGCACACCCAATATGCTGAACTACGGTATGTTTATACAGAATATAATCGACTTTTTGATTATTGCTTTTTCAATTTTTATGTTTGTAAAGCTTATTAACGCCGCAAAAAAGAAATTTGAAAGAAAGCAAGAAATTATCGAAGAAGCCCAAGAGCCAAAGCCGACCACAGAAGAACTTTTGGCAGAAATAAGAGATTTATTAAAAAAATAAATATCTGATTGCAAAACATTAAAACAAAAAACCGATTCTTCATTTTGAATAGTCGGTTTTTTTAACATTATTTATTGATGTTGCTGATTATTGACTTTAGGTAGCGGATTTCTTCTTTGGC
>JAZNUA010000014.1:0-4458 GCA_045592045.1 Congzhengia sp.
CTATACTAAGAATATCCGTAATGTTTTTTTTGTACCATAAAGTAGAAATGGTGCGAATACACATACCATGAGTAACGATAAGAATTGTTTTGTTAATATTACTTTTTGCAATTTCTTTAACTCGGTTATTAAACCGCTCAAAAACCTCTCTTGTACTCTCCCCGTTCGGACATTTACAGTTGCCTAGGTCATTACGCCAAATGTTAAATTCAACAGGAAATTTAACTGCAATTTCATCAAAGTGTACACCTTCGAAATCTCCTCCGTTAAGCTCCCGCAATGATGTATCTTCAATAATCTCTGCATTTTTTCGTGAAGCAATAATTTGAGCAGTTTCTTTCGCACGAATTAAATCACTTGAATATATTTTATCGATTTTGAATTTATCTAGGTACTCTGCAGTTTTTTGTGCTTGCACACGACCTTTTTCTGTTAAAGGAAAATCAGATAAACAACCATTAAAACGATTTGTTTTATTTCCTTCACTTTCACCATGTCTTACAAAAATAATTGTGGTAGCCAAAAAATATCCCTCCATAAAAGAAAATAAGGACTAACATATGTTAGTCCCGTAATTTCTAAATGATTACGCAATTGCATTAAGTTTAAGAGCAAGCTGAGATTTTTTTCTTGAAGCTGTGTTCTTCTTAACAATACCTTTTGCTACTGCCTGATCAATCTTTTTAACAGCAAGCTTGAAAGCAACTTCTGCTTCTGCTTTATTTCCGCTAGCTACAATTGTTTCGAACTTCTTAATATATGTTCTTAATGCAGATTTAATCATGTGATTTCTTAAAGTTTTTGTTTCGATAACTTTAACTCTTTTTTTAGCTGATTTAATGTTCGGCAAATTTTTCACCTCCAACCAAACGAACTTGACTTTATGTATTTTAACACATATATTCGTAAAATGCAACTGTTTTTTTAAAAAAAATCAAAAAAATAAAAATATTAAAACTTTCTATTGACAATCTGCACTACTATAGGTTATAATATCACTTGTGATTTTGTCGCAGAGTAATTCCGCAACAAATAGGAATTGGGTCTAACCTTTTCCGAACTCGTTTGCGCGGAAGGAGGGAATCAGTTATGTCAGAAATTAGAATTAAAGACCACGAGTCTTTAGATAGTGCTTTAAGACGATTTAAGCGTTCTTGTGCAAAAGATGGTATTTTATCAGAATTCAGAAAGCGCGAGCATTACGAAAAGCCCAGCGTTAAGAGAAAGAAAAAGTCCGAAGCAGCAAGAAAAAGAAAGTTTAAATAATTAAAGTCTTTAACCGACATGTTCTCATGTCGGTTTTTATTTTTATAATTAAAACGGTGCAAGAAGTTTATATATTCAATAACCTTCTTACACCGAAAATCTATATAAACGGTCTAATAAGACCGGTTATAACATATTATGACAGGACAAAACAAAGTGTGATAAGCCTAATATGTTTTCTATAGATAAAGATTCATTATTTTTTAGTCGTTTTAATAATATTTTGATATCTGATATTGCCTTTTGAGTATATTCTTCATTTTTGTAGCTTATATTATCTTGTAAATCTCCTAATGCGAGCTCTACTCTATCTAAATCCTCATGATCGTTAAAAACAGATAATATTCCTTTGTTTGCGTTCCATTTATCGGTCATTTCTTTTGTGATTTTTTTTGAATCATCCCAGTTACTTTCAGATGCTTTAACAGATATTTTTTCAGCCAAATCCAAAAATTCTTCTTCTAAACCTATCAAATATACAGAATAGGATACCATTACTATTGAAAATATAATCAAAACCCCAATTGCTATTAAAAAAGTCCTCATTTTTTCTTCCTCATTTGCATGTAAAATTGACCTGTATCGTTTATTCCGGCATATAATACATCTGAAATTTTTACACCATTTAACTTCTTTAGTAACCATTTCATATTTTTATTATAATACTCTAATGCTTTTCTGCTCACTTCTCCATCAACAATAAGCATAAACGGTAACCCGTTATATACAGAAGCATTCTCACTTTTTGCAGGTATTATACTTAAGTTACCACTCGTCTCTAATATACCGTATTTGATGCTTTTAATATCTGTATTTCCTTGCATTCGCATCATCTCCATCAGGTCATCAAGATTAAATCTTAGTTTTGACATTTCTTTTTCTAATACTACTCCATCTTTAATTATTACGATAGGAGTTCCTGATAAAAATTTCCTGAGAGTTCTATTTTTTAAGTCAAAAAAAGAAAATGTTGCTTCAGTGATGACTAAAGTTAAAATTGGTATAATGCCATGCAACAAAGGAATAGAAACATGACTTAAAGGTATTGTGGCTAAATCAGATATCATAAGAGTCACAACCAACTCGGTGGGCTCTAATTGACCGACTTGGCGTTTTCCCATAATCCGTACTGCAATTACTACTAAAATATATGATATTATTGTTCTCAAAAAAGAAATAAGCATATCAACCCACCTTGTGAAATCGATATGCTTATTATTGACATTTTTGATTATTTAATTACTTTTTCTGCAAAAGAATTATTAACTATTTTTTCAAATGGAGCTAAGGTATCAAGTTCTCCTGCTTCTTTCATAATAGTCTGTAATTTATCGAAGGATTCCTTTGTCATAACCGGTGTATCTTTCCATGCAGAAATAGATTTATATCTTTCTATGGAAGATGCAAGCATATCTAAATCCGTATCAGGAAAATGCTCGATAATAACTTCGGCGACTTCTTTGGAACTGTGCTCATTTACCCATTTTAGGCCTTTATAAATTGCTTTTGTAAATTTTTCTATTAAACCCTTATTGTCAGCTATGTAGCTTGATTTAGCACAGTAAGCCGTGTAAGGTATATCTCCTGTTTCTTCGCCAACTGACGCCAAAATATAGCCTTTGTTTTCTGCTTCTATCATTGAGGCAGTGGGTTCAAACAAGGTCACATATTCTGCGTTACTACCTGAAAAAGCACCTGCCATAAGTGAGAATTGAATACTATCATCTAAATTTAAATCTTGTGCAGGATTGATTCCTTTTTCCTTTAACAGATATTCAAATGTCATATAAGGCACACCGCCGCGTCTGCCAGGAATAACTGTTTTGCCTTTTAACTGATTCCAGTCAAAGTTTTCAACCTTATCCTTCCCTACCAAAAATGAGCCGTCTCTTTGGGTCATCTGAGCAAAAACCTGTGGATAATCTTCTCTACCCTCATTGTAAACATAAATAGATGCTTCAGGTCCGCAAAAACCTACATCAATCTGATTTGATAAAATAGCTGACATTACCTTATCAGCACCTTGAAGATTTGAAAGCTCAATTTCAATACCTTCCTCTTCAAAATACCCCAATGAGATTGCTGCATACTGAGGAGCGTAGAATACCGAGTGTGTAACCTCGCCTAAACGAACCTTTTCTATTTTGTTACCATCATTTGTTTTCTGTGTACCGCAAGCAACAAAACTTAAGGTCAATACCATACACAGACAGATTGTCAAGAATTTTTTCATAATTACCTCCTATTTTTAAGTACTAATTTTTCAAAAATCAGTACTATTTTATATATTATAGCTGCAAAGACAGCTAAAATAATGACACTTGCCATAACTAAATCAAGTTTAAACACTTGACCGCCATATACAATTAAATACCCAAGCCCTGCCTTAGAAACTAGAAATTCACCGGCAATAACGCCAACTAATGATAAGCCAAGGTTTATTTTTAGTGAGTTTATAAGTGTCTTTAAGTTTGCAGGTAAAACAATTTTGAAAAAGATCTGAATCTTTTTTGCACCAAAAGTTTCTGCGGTAGTTATCAGATTTTTATTAGTATGTTTAAACCCATTTAGCAGTTCCATAACTGTTACTATTAAAGAAATAGCTAGTGCCATAACTATAATCGCTTTCATTCCAGCCCCAACCCAGATTATAATAATTGGACCTAATGCTATTTTGGGTAAACTGTTCAAAATTACAAGATATGGTTCAAAAATTTCTGAGCAAGTCTTAAACCACCAAAGCACTGACGCAATTACTAATCCGGAAATAACGCCTAATAAAAAACCAACTATGGTTTCTGTACAGGTCACACCTAAATGCATTAAAAGGTCATTAGAAGAGAGATTAACAATCGTTTTGATTATTCTTGACGGTTGGCTTGTAATGAAGCTATCTATTAGCCCAAATCTTGCCGCAGCTTCCCATAAAATTATAAGCCCTGCTAAAATACCTATCTGTGTAATTAAAATGAACCGTTTTCGCGTTTTTATCTTTTTTAAATATATTTCTCTTTCTGAATTAAGTTTTTTCAATCATATCCAGCTCCCTCCATAATGTGTCGAAATATTCTCCAAATTTTGGGCTTTTTCTACATAAGAGTGGTGTTCTTTCTGATATTTCTGGAAAAGTAATTTCATATATACTTTGAATTGTTGCAGGTCTTTTAGATAGAACAATTATCCTGTCTGCCA
>JAZNUA010000015.1:0-3081 GCA_045592045.1 Congzhengia sp.
GCATCATACTGTGCAGCGTCAATCTTTCCCTCTGAGAATGTTAACGAGTTCAGGAAAGCGGTAATTGATGCAAATTCATCCAAGTCTGTTGAACTTGTCATAAGGCACAACGCTCTGAACCAATATTCGTTTTGTGTGGGAACATCAGAGACAAATTGGTTTATATATGCTGCAAAATGTGAAACAACAGTACTGTACTGGTAACAATTTGTTATATCACTAATTGTTACTCCCGATTCTGCAGATGTGTAATAGCCCTCATTTACATGGAACATATTTCTGCCTCCATGAATCCAGTCGGGAGCAGCACCTGTCAAAGATGCTTCAGCAAGCTCTCCGAATATATCAGCCATACCCTCGGCGATTGCAGCATTTTCTGAGCAAGTCGCTGTTCCGGCAAAGTTTGCTATATTCTTCATTACACCGTGAGCATATTCGTGTACGACTGTATTGTAGTTTACATCACCTAGCGTAAGGTCCTCTTGGAAAAACATCAGTTTTCCATCTGTATATAATGCCTTGTCTACTGGGAGAGTTTCTTCCAGATAATTGTTGGGGTTTATATATACTTTAAAGTTGCTGTCTTTTCCGTCAAGCCCGTACCAGCCTAATCCGCCGAAATAATTATATGCATTATCAACAGCATTTTTTACACTGGTAACATAGGCAGAAGCGGCACCTGCATTTACATCATCTATGTTTATAGGTTCTTCAGTAAGCGACATATTTTCGTTGTTCCAGTTGAACTTCTCACTGATTGTTGCCATTTCATATATATAGCTTCCTGATATATCGTTTTCCGTAACAGAGGACTCAGTTTCTGTGCTTGATGTAACGACCACGCCGATTCCGTCGCCGTTTCCTCCATCTACAAAAACATCATACGCAACATATCCTTTTTTCTCGGTGTAACCTGAAATATTTGCTTTATATGCCAGATGTATTTTGTCATTATATGCACATACTGTTTTTTCAATATCGGAAATAGTTATACCTGTCGTTATGGCGTCTTCGCCCATGCTGTTTACATACTCTGTCAGTGCGGTAGAAGCATCACCTAAACTCATAGTGTACTCTGTGGTTAAACCATCAGTGGGAACATATACACCATTTAACGCCAAGAAGTTGCCTTCATCATCTGCCATAATTACAAAAGTGCCTCCGTATACAGGAATTCCTTTATATACTTGTTTGAAACGATAGAAGGTGTCTGTGCCTATTTTTATCTCTTTATCAAGTACAAACTCTTCGTCCACATTTGTAAAATGGAATGTTTGACTACCTTCCTTTATAACTTCTTTAGCCGAAATAGCATCTGTTATCAACTTGTCAGTAATCTTGTTGTAAACAAATGATTTTTTTGCCATTCCGCTTATTGAGGTAGATTTGGGCGCTTCTTCGGTTACTGGCTGTGGTTTAGGCCAATAACGGATGCCGATAGCTACCAATCCTAAAACGATAAACACAATCAGTATCGTTATGATAATTCGTAATGTCTTATGAGCGTCACGCTGTTGTTTTCTTTCTTTTTTCTTTCTGTCTTTTGCCTGCATTTTTGAAATGTTGTCAAATTCGTCGTGTAGTTCAGGCATAGCATCTATCAATTTTTCTGTGTCTAAATCTGCATTTATATCTTGATTACAATTTGGACAGATGCTGCTGTTTTTCTTTAGTTTTTTACCGCAAAATCTGCATTTCATCGCATTCAACTCCTTATGGTTTTGTAACCAGTACATTTTAACAAAAAAATATTCCCATGTCAATTAGTGCAACACTTTGTTAAAAAAATGTTTGTTTTTATTCTTATAAAAAAATTGCTAAAGGTTATATCTTCGCAAAGTTGAGAGTATTGTTGTCAAAATCCTTAAATGTAAAAATACCATTTTCTAAAACAACATATCCGTGATGGCTGTTTTCTTTTGGTATAGAAACAGAGCCGGGATTGATATAGGTATAGGTTTCGTGCTTTGCAATTTTAGGGATATGAGTATGCCCATGTAAAAGCACATCAAATGTTACTGGAGGAAGAGTATTTTCGTTATAGATATGACCGTGTGTGGCAAAAACATTCAATCCACTATCGCAAATAATCGCATAATCTGCCATAACAGGAAAATCTAAAACCATCTGGTCAACTTCTGCATCGCAGTTTCCGCGAACACAGATAATCTTATCTTTTAAATCGTTTAAAAGCGCAATAACTTTTTTAGGATTATAGTCACGGGGAAGGTCATTTCTTGGGCCGTGATACAAAACATCGCCCAATAACAGTAATTTGTCGGCCTTTTCCTGCTGGAATGCTTTTGCCATTTTTTCGGCATAATAAAAACTGCCGTGTATATCAGATGCTATAAACCATTTCATAAAATATCTCCAATCTTTAAAATTTATTTTATGGCTAACCTTGTGAATATTTTAATATATAAACAGTCCGATGTATCGGGCTTGAAAATTTCTAAAATTTGGGGTTGTATATTTAAAACGACAATCGTTGCATAATAAATAAAGTCTTTGTAGTGATTAGGATATACATCAGAAAAATATGGGTTGCGGTGTACCCGCAACCCATAATATGTTTTAAAAATTATTCTTCTGTAGCTTCAACGGCTTCTTCTGCAGGAACTTCAATAGCTTCTTCTACAGGAGCTTCAACAGCTTCTTCTGCAGGAGCTTCAACAGCTTCTTCAACAGGTAAAAGAGCACGGATAGAAAGAGCAATCTTCTTCTGTTCCCAATCGATTTCTGTAACCTTAGCTTCTACTGTTTCGCCAATTGTAAGCTCATTTGCAGGGTTTTCAATTTTGCGGTTAGCAATCTGAGAAATGTGGATTAAACCATCAACACCGGGTATGATTTCAGCAAACGCACCGTAGGGCATAATTCTTACGATTTTTACCTGTGTGGTTTCGCCTAATGCAATCTTTGATTTGACAATTTCCCAAGGATTGTCTTCAGCCTTCTTAAAGCCCAAAGAAATTTTCTTAGTGTCTTCTTTAATATCTTTAATATAAACTTCGATAGAATCGCCAACAGAAACTATTTCTGATGGGTGTTTGATGTGCTTCCAACTGAGTTCAGAAA
>JAZNUA010000016.1:0-7442 GCA_045592045.1 Congzhengia sp.
CACATCTTGCAGTTTGTACTACCCAGGCGTCTGTGCCTGTGTGCCCTCCTTCTGCTTCAACGGAATACTTTATTTTATTATCATCGGCTGTTTTCTTAGCTAAATTAAACAGTTTTCTGTCAATATTAGGCCCGCAGGTAATTACTGTTCCAGTGCCTGTTTTAAAAGTGGAGTCATTTCCACTATCAGGTGTAGTGCCATGACAAACATCTACAACCATCGCGCAAATCGGGTTGACATTATAACTTCCTGTCAACGCTCCACGAAGACCTACCTCTTCTTGTGTTGAGCAAAGGACAGCTAAATTAAACGGGAGTTTTTTATGCTTTAATTTGTCAAGACACATAACAAGGGAGATTACACCCGCTCTGTCATCTAAGTATTTTCCCGAAATGTTTTTATTTAAAAGCTTAACTGCTTTTGTCTTAAAATAAACCATATCGCCCGGGGTTACAATCTTTTTGACCTCGTCACAGGAAAGACCTACATCGATAGCCATATCTTCAATTTTTGTGCATTTATTCTTTTTATCCGCTGACATCAGGTGAGGGGCATGAGCGCAAATTATGCCGTAGAGCTCACGCTTACCACAGACGATTACCTCACAAGCAGGCAAAATTCTCGGGTCAATACCGCCAATTTCTACAAATGTGATATATCCTCGCTCATCAATATCCTTTACCATCAGTCCGATGCCGTCTGTATGAGCTTCTAACATTACGGTTTCGGCATTTTTATTATCTGACCAGATATATCCTACAACATTACCTAAAATGTCTTTTTTTACTTCATCACAATATTTTTCCAAAAGCTTCTTAACAACGGGTGTAACGGCATATTCAAAGCCTGAAATACCTCCCGCATCAGAAAGCTTAAACAAATCTTTTATCATAGTTTGTTTACCAATTCTTTGAAAAGGTTTCCTCTTTCTTCAAAATTATTAAACATATCAAAACTTGTGCTGGCAGAAGACAACAGTACAACATCGCCTGACACTGCATTCTCTTTGGCAAGCTTTACCGCTTCATCATAAGTGTTTGCATATATCGTGGGAACATTTTTTCCTGTTTTTTTAACTGCTTGGTCAATTACCTTTGATGTGGCACCTATTAAAATCAGCGTTTTTACATGCTCTGCTATGGGTTTTCCGATTTCGTCATAAGGTATTCCTTTGTCTTTACCGCCCGCGATTAAAACAACAGGTTCAGAAAACACATTAAGTGTGTTTATTGTGCGATTTGGAGAAGAATCTATGGAACTGTTGTAATATCTTACGCCGTCAATCGTTCTTACCAATTCTATTCTGTGAGGAACACCGCCAAAGCTTTTTGCCACTTTGTTTATTACATCAATACCCACAAGGTCGTGAACCGCTGCTATTGCCGTCATATAGTTTTCTACATTGTGGTGACCTGGAATTTTTATATCAGAAATCTTTAAGATTTCTTCCTCGCCATAAAATATAGTTTCGTTTTCAAGATGCACCAATGCATCGCATTTAGCTGAAAACGAACGCCATTCACCAACGGCACATTCACCGATTTTTTTAGCTTCTTCGTTTCCTGCATTTGTTATTAAAATATCACCGCTTGTTTGATATTTTGCAATGTTTTTCTTGGCTTCAATATATTCTAAATAATCAGTGTGCCAGTCTAAATGATTGGGGGTAATATTTGTAATTACAGCTATGTGCGGACTTGTTTTCATAGTGTGAAGCTGAAAGCTTGAAAGCTCTAAAACAGCATAATCATTTTGGCTCATATTTTCTGCCTGAGTCATTAAAGGTGTGCCGATGTTACCGCCTAAATGTGCAGTAAAGCCTGCTTCTTTTAGCATAGTATGAATCAGGGTTGTTGTGGTGGTTTTTCCGTCACTGCCCGTTACTGCAATTATTTTTGCGGGACAAATTTCAAAGAAAACTTCCATTTCAGAGGTTACAATGCTGCCATTTTCTTGTGCTTTTAAAAGCTTGGGGTTATCGTATCGCATTCCGGGCGTTTTGAAAATAATATCAGCAGATATATCATCTAAATAGTTTTCTCCTAATTTGAGATTTACACCTAAAGCTTTTAGCTCCTGTGCTGTTTCTCCCAAATCTGTTTTTAAATCGCAAGCTGTGACTATCGCTCCGTTTTCTGCCAAATATTTTATAAGCGGACGATTGCTTATACCTATACCTATTACGGTAATATTTTTGCCTTTTATATATTGTTTGAATTTTTCTGTCTTCAAAGCGGAACAACTCCTATTACAAAACAAATACAGTCTGTATTAGTTTATACAGACCGTATTGTTAAAATTCTAAAATTACATTTTTGCAATCTTTTTAAAATCTTCGTAAGCTTTGCTCCAGGCATCTGCATCCTCAGGCTCATAAGTTTTAATCGGGAAAGAATTTTTAATAATCTGTCTTGCTTCCGTTAAATCCTTTACCTTACCTAATGCCATAAGCTGAACTGCTGCATTACCTGTGCTTGTAGCTTCAACAGGACCTGCCAAAACTTTTTTACCTGTTGCAGACGCGGTAAAGCGACAAACCATTGTATCCTTAATACCGCCGCCAACCATATGAACAGCCTTAAGAGGTTCACTGATTACATCTTCTATGGCTTCCGTTACCATACGGAATTTTAGAGCTAAACTCTGTGCTATACATCTGATAATTTCTCCCTCTGTCTCGGGAACAGACTGGCCTGTACGCTCACAGAAATTACGGATTTTTTTCGGCATATTGCCGGGTGTTGCAAAATCAATATAGTCGGGGTCAATAAAGCTCTTAAAAGGCTCTGCTGCCCAGGCTGCTTTTTCTAAATCGTCAAATGAGAAGTTTTTACCTTCCCTTGCCCACTGACGCTTACTTTCCTGAATAATCCAAAGTCCCATAATGTTCTTTAAGAAACGGATTTTTCCACACGCGCCACCTTCGTTTGTGAAGTTGTAGTCAAAGGTTTTATCTGAAACAAAAGGTTCATCAAGTTCTGAACCCATAAGTGCCCATGTACCTGTTGAAATATATGCATATTTATAATCTTCTGTTACAGGAACGCTGGCAACTGCTGATGCTGTGTCGTGTGAACCAACTGCAATAACGGGAATTTTGGGACAGCCTAATTCCTCACAGATATCATCTGATAACATACCAACAACCTCACCGGGCATAACAATGTCGCAGAATATATCTTTAGGAATGCCTGCTTTTTCCATAAGCTCTTTATCCCATGTTTTTGAATTTACTTCCAATAACTGTGAAGTAGATGCGATTGAGTATTCATTCTTCATAACGCCGGTTAAAAGATAGTTGAAAATATCAGGAATAAACAACATCTTATCTGCCACAGAAAGCAACGGATCGTTTTCTTTTTTCATAGCCATAAACTGGAATATTGTATTATAGAAATTGAACTGAATACCTGTTCTGTCAAAAATATATTTCTTGCCGATGGTTTTATCAGCTTCTTCAATCATACCGTCTGTTCTTGTATCGCGATAGTGATAAGGATTACCCAACATTTTTCCGTCTTTATCAAAAAGGCCAAAATCAACACCCCAGGTATCTATACCGATAGCCTGAATATCTTTGTGACCCGCCAAAACCGTTTTGTTAATGCCTTGCTTAATTTCAAAGAATAATCTCAAAACATCCCAATGAAAACATTTTCCAATCATTACAGGGTCATTTGAAAATCTGTGCATTTCTTCAATTGAAAGTTTTTCGCCATCAAATGTGAACAACATCGCCCTGCCACTTGATGCACCGAAATCAAATGCCAATACTTTTGTTAATTCTGCCATTACTTACACTCCTTATATAATACAAATATCTAACATCTTACTGTCCGACAAACTCGTACAGATAGTATATATGGTATTGTATCATATGTATAAAGAATATTCAAGCATAATTATGGAAGTATTTTTTATAAATATTTCAAAATTGTTACAAATACTACAAAATTGTTAAGAAAGTTTTAAAAAGTATTGACAAATTGTGTTTTCTCATGTATAATGTCGTTGTTGAATAAAGGCAAATGCTAGTTTTAGTCAGCTTTGCTGAAATTCGGAGGTTAAAATATGAAGAAATTCACAAGGGTTGTATGTGCCCTGAGCCTTACTTTTGTAATGCTTTTGAGCGCTACTGTTATAACAGGTGCTGTAAGTTATCCTTGCACAGCATATTCAACAGGTGACAGCGTAAATGTTCGTACCGGTCCTGCCACTTCTTATGATTCATACGGAAAGATATATTATGGCAATCCCGTTACAGTTCTTGGTAAAGAAAACGGCTGGTATAAAATTAAGTACCCACCATCAGAAGCAGGTGTGGCTTATATTTCAGCAGATTACATAAGTTTGACGGTTCCCGCCACTCGTTCCAATAAACCTGTTTCTTACGGCTCTAATTCTGCTACTTCAGCTGGAGAAAGAGTTGTACAGATTGCAGAACAGTTCTTAGGGTTGCCCTATGTTTACGGCGGTTCAACTCCTGCAGGCTTTGACTGTTCAGGTTTTACATCTTATGTGTTTAAGCAACTGGGATACAGTCTGTATCGTTCGTCATATCAGCAAATCAATAATGGTGTTCCCGTTAGCAAAAGCGAACTTCAGGCAGGTGATTTGTTACTGTTTAAGAAGCAAGGCGCAGAAAGAATCCACCATGTTGGTATATATGTTGGTGACGGTATGATGATTCACTCACCTCAGACAGGCGATGTAATCAAGTATGCAAGCATTGTTTCAGGCTACTATAACAACTGCTATTATGCAGCAAGAAGAATTGTTCGTTAGTTTTAAAGCCACATTTTTATGTGGCTTTATTTTTTTGTACTTTTTTTCAAAAAACTCTTTATTTTTCCTGTAAAATAGTGTATAATGATAAAGTTAAATGATTTATGCTTAAAAGGAGGCTTCTATGACAAGAAAAGACGCAAGAGAAAATTGTTTTAAACTCCTGTTTGAATATGAAGTGCAAAGAATCACAGCAGAGGAAGCATTGGAATTATTTTATGAGTTGACAGAAGATGTTGAAGGTCAGTCAGATTACATCGACAAAACTGTTAAAACTGCAATTTCAAACATCAGCGAAATCGATTCCGTCATCGAAAAGTTTTCAAAGGATTGGAAAGTATCGCGACTTGCTAAAGTCACACTTGCAGTACTTCGGGTTGCCATTTGTGAGCTTCTGTATATGGACGACATTGCAGATAGCATTGCTATCAATGAAGCTGTTGAAATCGCAAAAAAATACAATGACGAAAAAAGTGCCAAATTTGTAAACGGTATTTTGTCATCTGTTTGCAAATCAAAAGAAAAATAATATGAACAAAGAAATTCTGACTGTATCGGTCTCTCAACTTAACAATTATATAAAAAGAGTTTTAGATTCAAACTCATATCTTGCAGACATAAAGGTGACAGGTGAACTTTCGAATTTTAAGTTTCACTCTTCAGGTCACATTTATGCAAGTCTAAAGGACGAAGGCGGAGTTATAAAGCTCGTTATGTTCCGTTCTTATGCACAACATCTGAAATTCAAGCCCGAAGACGGTATGAATGTAATTGTGCGTGGCAGAATATCTGTCTATGAACAGGGAGGCACATATCAGATTTACGCAGAGTCAATAGAGCCAGACGGCGAGGGTTCGTTATACGCGGCCTTTGAAAAGCTCAAAGCAAAGCTTTTCGAAAAAGGTATGTTTGACGAAGCTTTAAAAAAGCCCCTGCCCCGTTATCCGAAAAAAATCGGCATTGTAACTGCAAGAGGCGGTGCTGCTCTTCAGGATATTTTAAATATTACAAAAAGGCGTTATCCTTTGGCTGAAATCATACTTTATCCTGTAAGTGTTCAGGGAGTTTCTGCATCTGGAGAAGTTGCAAATGCAATACGCTATATGAGCAAAAATAAGCTGTGCGATGTTATGATTGTAGGTCGCGGAGGCGGTTCTATTGAGGATTTGTGGGCATTCAACGAAGAAATCGTAGCAAATGCTATTTTTGAATCAGATATCCCGATAGTATCTGCTGTTGGTCATGAAACTGATTTTACCATTTCTGATTTTGTGGCTGATTTGCGTGCCCCTACTCCATCGGCAGCGGCAGAACTTGTATGCCCTGATGTGGCTGAGTTGTCAGAACATCTTACGCAAATTGCTTCAAGACTCAATATTTTACTTATAAATAACCTGAAAATAAAAAGAGCAAAACTTGACAAGCTTTCATCATCTTATGCTTTTTCAAGATTTTCAGATGTTTTAGCAGAAAAAAGACAAAACATAGATACATTATTAAGCGAGGCTTCTTTGGCATTAAACAACATAATTTCAAAAAAGAAAACCTCTCTTGTTTCTAATATCGCAAAGTTAGATGCTTTAAGTCCTTTAAAGGTTTTATCCCGTGGTTATTCTTTGGCCACAGATACAGACGGAAAGCTTATCTCGTCTGTTAAAAATGTAAATTCCGATGATGAATTTATGTTAAAACTTCAGGACGGCAGTACAAAATGTAAATTTCTTTAAGGAGGCGAAAAAAGTGAATATACCAAACATTCTCACTATTTTAAGGCTTTGCTTGATTCCTGTGTATATTGTAGTCTTCGCCTTGGAAGGAGATACAAAGAATACGGCGGCTGTTATTTTTATTGCGGCAAGCATTACCGATGTTTTGGATGGGTATATCGCCAGAAAATACAACGCAATAACCAAGGTCGGTCAACTTCTTGACCCGTTAGCAGACAAGCTTATGCAGTTGACGGTTGTGATATCTCTTTTGATAAGCAAAATTTTGCCTCTGTGGTTTGTTGTGCTTTTGGCTGTTAAGGAATTGCTTATGATAGCAGGCGGAATATTTTTGTACGCAAAGAAAACCTATGTCAAATCTAATTTCTTTGGAAAATTGAACACAGTTGTCTTGTTTATTGCTTTGGTGTTAATTTTCTTCACGCACACAAGCGAGTTGGTAAGCACAATCATACTTGGCATAGCAGCGACAGTCAATATCCTGGCTATTATTTCTTATTCGTATTCTTACTTTGTTAAACAAAGCAAATATAAAGACTATATACAAAAAAACAACGGAGGTGTGAAACTATGAGATCGCTTCAGATTTTATCATTGATACTCATAGCAATCGGCGCTGTAATAAATTTTATAGGGCCTTTAATTATCAAGAAAAAACTTAGCCTTAATAATAAAGATAACGCGATTTATATCACAAAATCAATCGGTCTTGTAATTGTTATAATTGGCTGTATTACATTTTTTTGGTTAGGAGGAAATTTCGGTGGCTGAGCAAATAAACAAAACATATAATCCTAAAGAGGTTGAAGACAGATTATACACCCGTTGGGTTGAAAACGGTTATTTTACACCTAAGGCAGATAAGTCTAAAAAGCCTTTTACAATCGTTATCCCACCCCCGAATGTAACGGGTCAGCTTCATATGGGTCA
>JAZNUA010000017.1:0-5110 GCA_045592045.1 Congzhengia sp.
CTTTGTGAATGTTGCGTTTTCTACTAAGAACTCTAACGCCTTTGTGATTTTGATATCAGATTTAATTGCATCAATGTCTTCAGGACGCATAAATTCTTTAATCTTTTCGAGTTCCATGCTGTATGCGTCAGCCATTTTCTGCAACTGTTCGTCAACATCTTTATCTTCTGCTGTCAAGTTTTCAAGTTTGGCAATTTCTTCTAAAGCGAGTGTGCCCTTAACCTGAAGTTCAGCGTTAGGCTTCATCTGTTCTTTGAACTGGTCAACTGTTGTACCCATATAGCCTAAGTACTGCTCGAATGAAATGCCTTGCTGAGCCATTCTCGCTTCGTTTTCACGGATTGTGCTTTCAATACGAGAGTCTATCATACATTCAGGGATATCAGCTTCCATTTTTTCGATAACAGCGTCAATCGCTGCATTTTCTTTTTCCTGCTTTGTGCGGGCGTCAGCTGATTCCTGAAGCTTTGTTTTGATGTCTGCTTTAAGCTCTGCTAATGTATCAAACTCACTTACATCTTTCGCAAATTCATCATCTAATGCAGGTAATTCCTTTACCATAATAGAATTTATCTTTGTTTTAAATGTAGCAGCCTTACCCTTTAATTCTTCTGCGTGGTAATCTTCAGGGAATGTAACTTCTACATCAAATTCATCACCGATATTTTTTCCGATAATCTGGTCTTCAAAACCAGGGATAAAGCTATTGCTTCCAATTGTTAAATCGTAGTTTTCACCTTTGCCACCGGGAAATGCCTTACCATCTACAAAGCCTTCAAAATTGATGTTTGCAATATCGTTTTTCGCTACAGGACGATCTTCGACTGTTACCTGTCTTGCGTTTCTTTCCTGACGACGAGCAAGCTCTGCGTCTACTTCTTTATCACTTACAGTATTAACAACTTCTTCAAGTTTTAAACCCTTATATTCGCCAAGTTTCACTTCGGGCTTAACGGTAACACTGCCCTTAATAATCAAATCCTTGTCCTTGCCTATATCTTCAATGTCGATTTTGGGCATATCAACAGCTTCAATACCCATTTCTTTAACTGCTGCTTCATACGCATCAGGAAGCAAAGCATCTACTGCTTCTTCATAGAAAATTCCTTCACCATATGTTTTTTCGATTAATTTTCTGGGTGCTTTACCCTTTCTGAAGCCGGGAACAGTTATTTTCTTAACATTTTTCTTGAATACTTCATCCACCGCTGCTGCGAATTTCTCTGCTGAAATTGTTATAGTAAATTCAACAGTATTTTTTTCTTTTTTGTCTAATTTTGCTGTCAAAATTTTTTCCTCGCTATTTAAAACTATACATCGTTGTATTATACCACAACAGCCCTTGTATTTCAAGTGTTATTTTTACTTTTTTGAGATTTTCTTCGGTTATTTTCAGTTTTTTGAATATTTTTGTCTGAATTTCAAAAAATAATATCAAAAAGCATATAGGAGTTATATGTATGAAGATAAAATTTTTCACTTTTATGATAATTGCATTGGCAGTTTTTGCTTATTTATTGTATGACTTTTATTACGGAAAAAACATAGCTGAATTTACTCGCGCCGTAATGGTAAGCACATCATAATACAAATTATGCTCAAAAAAAATTTTTGTACTATTGAAAGGTGTTTTTTATGAACAAAAAAGAATACAAAGCATATGTTGACAAAATGACCCCGAATTCTCCAATGACAAAAGACTTAATCTGTGCATTTTTGATAGGCGGAACGATATGTACAATAGGTCAGGGATTTTTTAATTTTTACACATATTTAGGTATAGAAAAAGATATTGTGTCAATCCTTACATCGTCAACAATGGTTTTCTTGGGGGCTTTGCTTACAGGTTTGGGAATATACGATAACATTGCAAAGCATGCAGGTGCAGGAACAATAGTGCCTATAACAGGCTTTGCAAATGCCATTACCTCTCCTGCACTGGAGTTCAAAAGCGAAGGATGGGTTTTAGGACTTGCAGTTAAGATGTTTTCCGTAGCAGGACCTGTTATAGTCTACGGCATAGCATCAGGATTTGTTGCAGGAATCATATATTATATAATGTCATTAGTGTAAAGTAATGTGGATATACCACATTACTTTACACTCTTTCTATATTAGCACCCAATTCATTAAGCTTTATATCTATATTTTCGTACCCTCGGTCAATATGATAAATATCAAAAACCTGTGTCTCTCCTTTTGCTGCAAGACCTGCCAAAACAAGTGCAGCGCCTGCCCGCAAATCCGGAGCGGTAACTTTAGCGCCTGACAAGCTTTTTCTTCCCTCTACAACAGCACAATGTCCCTCTACTTTAATATTTGCGCCCATTCTGACAAGCTCACCCACATGCATGAACCGATTTTCAAAAATTGTTTCTGTCACTATGCCTGTTCCCTTTGATAAAGACAAAAGTGCAGTCATCTGTGCTTGCATATCTGTGGGAAAACCAGGAAAAGGCAGGGTTTTAACATCTTTTGCTGAGCACATTTTTTCAGATTTTACTCTTATGCTGTCAGTGCCTATTTCAATGTCTGCTCCCATTTCCAAAAGTTTTGCCGTCAAAGGCTTAATATGTTCAGGAATTATGCCGCTTATTTTTACATCTCCCGTTGCGATAACAGATGCTACCATAAATGTTCCAGCCTCTATTCTGTCCGGCATCACTGAATATGTTACCGGATTTAACTTTTTCACCCCTGTAACAACTATGGTATCTGTACCCGCGCCTGAAATCCTTGCACCCATTTTCTTTAAAAAATTTGCCAAATCAGCAATTTCAGGCTCTGCTGCCGCATTTTCAATAGTTGTTTTCCCTTCTGCAAAAACAGATGCCATTAAGATATTTTCCGTAGCACCCACACTGGGAAAATCAAGGTAGATTTTTGTGCCTGTAAGCTTTTCACACTTCACCTCTACAAATCCTGCGCCCTTAGTCACAGTTGCACCTAAAGCCGCAAATCCTTTCAAATGTAAATCAACAGGTCTTGAGCCTATAGGACATCCTCCAGGCAATGACAGCCTTACCCGCTTCATGCGGGCAAGCATAGGACCCATAACTAAAAAAGATCCTCTTAGTTTATGGGTTAAATCGTAAGGTGCTATGGTATGTGTTATATTTTTTGTATCTATTTCGATTTCATTTTTGTTTTTATAAATAATCGAAGCGCCCATACAATTTAATATATCACACATATTTTTGACATCAGTCAAGCAGGGAATATTTTTTAATGTGCTTTTTCCCTCTGCCAAAAGTGTAGCAGCCAGAATAGGTAAAGCAGCATTTTTAGACCCTGAAATCGATACCTCTCCTGTCAGATTTTCCGTTTTTTTAATTATGAATTTTTCTTTATTTTCCACAACAACCACCTCAAAAACTTCTTGATTTTATTATTGACGGAAAATAATTTTTAAATACTTGTTAATTTTTTTAAAAAATTAAGCTGCAACAAAATTTGTTTACATTTTGCCACAGCTTATCTTTATATAATATTTCTTTTCGGTGATGTGTTTTTGAAGTTGTTTAATAGTATCACCACGCCGTAAATAATCACACAATAAATCAAACTGAACAACCAATACCTCATATCATATACAGCATGTAAATAGTGATATGTAGGAAGAAATCGACTGATAAACTTAAGACTGTCCACATAGAAGAATATGGGTGACAAAACGATGGATATTATCATAATTCCGGGAAGTGCTGCACCTAATTTAACAGGTGAAGAAAACAAAAGGCAAAACACTAATGAAAATCCTACCACCATGATTATGAATAACATCATTGAGACTATTTCATACAGGATATTTGTTGAATATCCTCCTAAAAGTAATGCTATAAGCACTGCAACACCTGAAAATACCGCCGCACTCAAGCACAGCGCAAATGCTGGTGCAATCCGCATATTATGAGGCAACCAGTTGTATTTTCCTTTTTTCTGGTCCTCTAAAAAATACATGGCCGCCGCCAAACCACACAAAAGCACCACCATAGAAAGCAATCCTCTTATCGGTGTTGTAAGGTAATTTACTTTTTCTTTAATTTTTCCGCCATTAAGCCTGCTTATTTCTATGATGCTGTCGTTTTTTTCAAGCTCTGTGTAAATTTCCTTTACGCTTTCTTCTGACACCTGTTCTTTTGGCACTATATTCTGAAAAGAAAAGTTCTTATACAGAGAATAAGAAACATCACGGAACATAGCACTGTACAGAATTTCTCTGGAAAGCCTTAATGAAACTGTGGATTCTCTTTCTATGATTTTTACCAAAGGGACTGCCGTTGGGTCTTTGCCATATTCATCCAGTATTTCATCAAAATTTTTAACAAAAACCCAAGCCGCATCTGCTTTTCCGCTTTTTACTTTTCTTTCAGCATCTTCGTATGTGCTGCAGAAAGAGAAATGTATAACCCCTTCTCTTTTGTTTAATGAATCTATAATTCTTTTTGTAGCTTCGGTTTCTTTTTCGGCACATAAAACTACCTTTACTATACCGCTTTCCTCTGACATCATACTGTTTGCTATGGGTATTACCGCAGGAATCATCAACAAAAGTAGTATAAAACTCCATTTATGAAGCAAGCGTTTGGATGACATTTTATACCAAATAAGGCATTTTTTGAAATTATTCATAACGATCACCTGCAATTCTTCTGTTTCGTACGGCAAGTGCCAGTGCTGCAAAAGCCACTGTGTAGCCCATACAACTCAATAAATCATATATAGTCAATCGTTCCGACATAAGCCTTTTGATATAGGTAAAGCCAACACCTGGCGGTAACACGCCTGCCAGCTTTTGTACAGCTTCGGGAAAGAAATAGTTGGGATAAAAACATCCCGAAATATAACCTAATCCAACAGCTAACAAGAACATCACCAAAACTCTGCTTACATTTCCTGAAAACACCTCATACAGTGCAGTATGCATAGCTGTTATCATAAGTACAACGGGAACCATAGCAACAACAAAACCCATGCACATAGTGGGGTTTACACCGTCTAATTCAGGAATGCCTAACTCAACAAAAGAATTGACAATCCCAAACACCACACCAATAATAGCCAGCGTTAATAATGTTATAATGAAATAAGCACCATACTCACATATCAT
>JAZNUA010000018.1:0-4574 GCA_045592045.1 Congzhengia sp.
TCGTCGTCTACATCTAAAAGTGTATAGCGGGAAAGCTCCTTTTGGTCAACGCCCTTCATATCCTTATAGATAATGGTAATATCTGCCTGCTTTTCGATATGGCTTTCAATTACTTCATTAAAATCTATATTGTAAATACTATTACCAAGAGAGAGTATAACATATGTCTCACGGCTCCTGTGGATAAACTCTCTTATTCCGCTTAAAATGTCCAAATCACCGCGAATTATTTCATATGCATTTTTATTTCCTATATTTGGAGGAAGAATATTAAGTCCTCTGTTTTTCCTATTCAAATCCCATGGAGAACCTGATTTAATATGGTCCATAAGCGACGAATAATTCGCCTCTGTCGCAACCCCTATATTTTCAATGCCTGCGCTTGCCATATTGGAAAGAACAAAGTCGATGATTCTATATCCGCCCGCAATCGGCAGAGCCGTAGCGCTTCTTATATCCGTTAGCGGCGGGATGTTTATGTTGCTGGCAATAATTATACCCATTGTATCTATCATTTTCTTTTGCCCCCTTTTATTCTATCTCAACCATTGAGCCTTTTGGAATATCGGCATCTTTTTTGATTGTCGCTCCGCCCTCAATAAGTACCAGTCCGCCGGTACACATACCTGAAATGTATTTGCTCTCAGCATCCTCGTTCATTCCTATCACAGCGCCATCTTCAATAACGGCTCCTGCGCCTATTACAGCCTTTTCAACAGTAACATTATCCCCGATTTTTACATCCGGCATTATAACTGAATTTGAAATCTTTGAGTTTTCACCAATATGAACATTTGAGAAAACCACCGAATGTTCAATCTCGCCGTAAACCATACAGCCCTGCGTTACACTGCTGTTTTTGATTTTTGCATTCTTTCCTACATACTGCGGAGCAAGAGCTGTGTTTCTCGAATAAATGTTCCATCCGCCCTCTGTAATATCAAATTTTGGAGGTGAGTCGATAAGGTCCATATTTGCTTCCCAAAGACTCTGGACTGTTCCGACATCTTTCCAGTAACCCTCAAAACGATAGCTTACCATTTTCTCGCCGTTTTTAAGCATACACGGAATGATGTTTTTTCCGAAGTCGTTTGAAGATGACGGGTCTCTTTCATCGTCTTCAAGATATTTTTTGAGTATCTTATAATCAAAAATATAGATACCCATTGATGCTAAATTGCTCTTTGGATTTGCAGGCTTTTCCTCAAATTCTGTGATAAGACCTTCCTCATTCACATTCATAATTCCAAATCTGCTTGCTTCTTCCCAAGGTACGGGCATAACTGCGATTGTTACAGCCGCGCCTGATTTTTTATGAGCTTTGAGCATCTCTCCATAATGCATTTTATAAATATGGTCTCCTGACAAAATAAGCACATTCTTGGGAGAAAACCTATCTAAAAAGCTTAGATTTTGATAAATAGCATTCGCCGTTCCCTTATACCATTCGCCTGCCTGTGCGCTTTGGTACGGAGGCAAAACATATACTCCGCCATGGTTTCTGTCCAAATCCCACGGTCCTCCGTTTCCGATATAGGTGTTGAGCTCAAGCGGCTGATACTGTGTCAGCACCCCGACAGTATCTATGCCCGAATGGACACAATTTGACAGCGGAAAATCAATAATCCTGTACTTTCCGCCAAAAGGAACTGCCGGCTTTGCAACATTTTTTGTAAGAGCACCAAGCCTGCTTCCTTGTCCTCCCGCCAAAATCATTGCTACACAATCCTTTGCATTCATTTAATCTCTTCCTTTCGCATTTTTTTTAGATATAAAACAGACAAGCCTGCCAATTCAATATTGATTGAGTAGGGTAGCTCCTGCGAATTTTTATTTTTAATGGTCTTATACTTTTTCTTTCGCGCTGCCGATTTTCCGCCAAAACGTTTCCAATTAGACGACATCACAACCTCGTATTCACCCTTATCAGGGAGGTCAATTCTATACTTTTGACGGGCAACAGGCGTAAAGTTTGCAACCACAACAATCTCCTCGCCATCCTTTGCTTTTCGTATATATGACAGCACAGAATTGTCTCTGTCTTCAGGATTTATCCAGCAAAATCCATCCCAGCTTTGATCCACTTCCCAAAATGGTTTATTTTCAAGGTAAAATTTATTTACTTCCTTTACATATCCATTCAGTTTTTTGTGCATATCTATATCAAGAAGATGCCATTCAAGACCTTCATCGTATCGCCATTCAATAAACTGTGCTATTTCACCGCCCATAAACATCATCTTCTTGCCGGGCAGCGACAGATAATATCCCAAAAGTGTACGATAACTTGCAAATTTTTCTTCATAAGAGCCAAACATCTTATCTACAAGTGACTTTTTACCATGAACCACCTCATCGTGTGACAGCGGAAGAATAAAATTCTCCGAATATGCGTAGCACATCACAAAGGTTAGCAAGTCGTGATTTCCTTTTCTGAAATAAGGGTCAATAGACATATACCTTAAAGTATCGTTCATCCAGCCCATATTCCATTTATAATTAAAGCCAAGTCCGCCTTTGTCCGCAGGGCCTGTTACCATACTCCACGCAGTCGATTCCTCTGCAATCATCAAGATGTTCGGGAATTTTGAAAACATTATTTTATTTAGGTTTCTTAAAAACTCTATCGCTTCAAGATTTTCGTTTCCGCCATAAATATTGGCAACCCACTCTCCGTCCCGTCTGCTGTAATCACGATAAAGCATAGACGAAACCGCATCAACCCTCAAGCCATCAAAGTGGTATTCATTCACCCAGAAATATGCAGATGACAAAAGGAAAGACACAACCTCACTCTTTGAATAATCAAAAACCATCGTTCCCCAGTCCTTATGCTCGCCCAGTCGTGGGTCGGCATATTCATAGGTTGCAGTTCCGTCAAACCTGAAAAGCCCGTGCAAATCTCTCGGAAAATGTGCCGGAACCCAGTCCATTATAATTCCAATTCCATTTTTATGGCATTTATCAACAAGGTACATAAGGTCTTCCGGCTTTCCAAACCTCGATGTAGCAGCAAAATAACCCGTAACCTGATATCCCCAAGACCCATCAAACGGATACTCAGATAAAGGCATCATTTCAATATGCGTGTATCCCATTTCCTTCACATAAGGCACAAGCTCGTCCGCAAGCTCACGATAGGTATACAGGCTTCCGTCTTTATGCATCTTCCATGACGCTGCGTGTACCTCATAAATATTCATTGGTTTATCATATATCGGAGTCTTTTCGCGCCTTTTAAGCCACGCTTTATCTCCCCATCTGTATTTTGGAATGTCTCTAACTATCGACGCAGTGTTGGGCCTGAGCTCATTTTCAAAAGCAACAGGGTCGGTTTTCAAAACCGTATTGCCGTTTTTATCAGTTATGGCATATTTATAAATAGTGCCTTCCTTTATATCCTCAAAAACACCGTACCACACTCCGGTTGTTCCGATTTTTACAAGTTCTTTTCCGTCACCCGTCCAGTCATTAAAATCGCCTGCCAAAGCAACCGCCTGTGCATTTGGCGCCCACAAGGCAAATCTCCACCCTTTATCTATTTTATGTGGCCCAAGCATTTCGTATGATTGAAAATTTGTTCCCTCATTATATAAATAAAGCTGAAATTCATTAATTTCCGCCCATTTTTTCTCTTCCTTTGACGGCATTTTAAGATGTCCCCTCTCAATTTGATTGTTATATATATTATATCACACTTTGTTTATGCAGTAAATACTAAAATAGTAAATTTTATCCAGATATTTTTATGCAATTTGACACAAAAATATACTCTTTTCACACATCTTTTACATTATACCCTGTTTCTTTACAATTATCTTACACTTTTATTGATTTTTAATATTCTCTTGACACAGACCCAAAAATAGGATAAAATATTTACATGCTTGTTATTTCTTTAAACTATTTATTGGGAATGTTGAATTTTTGATAGTAGTTTATGAAAATATAATTTGAGTAAATTTACAACAGTTTCATATATTCAGCATCCCCGATTTATATTTTTATTACATTACAATGGGGGTGGACGAGATAGAAAAATTGGAAATCGTACTTATAATCGTCGCGGCCGCGCTGGTTCTTCTTAATATTTTATCATTTTTCGCAGGAATTTCATACAGAAAAAAGTTTGCAGAAGCTGAAATTGGTTCTGCCGAAGAAAAAGCGAAAAATATCGTTGAAGAAGCCAGAAAGAACGCAAAATCAAAAGCGAGAGAAATCGTTCTTGAGGCTAAAGAAGAAAATCAAAAACTGAGAACAGCTCTTGATGCCGAAATTAAAGACCGCAGACGAGAATTATCAATTCAGGAAAAAAGAGTTAACCAAAAAGAAGAAAATCTTGAAAGAAAAAATGATGCTTTAGAAAAGAAAGACCAGACACTTTCTCAGAAAATCAGCGAATATGAGAAAAAGAGTGCCGAAATCGACGAATTAAAGCGTCAGCAAGTTGAGGCTCTGGAAAAAATTTCAGGTATGTCACAGCAAGAAGCTAAGGCTCTCCTTATTCGCGACCTTGAGCAGGAAGCCAGACATGAAGCCGCAATTATGGTTAAAGAAATTGAGCAGGAAGCAAA
>JAZNUA010000019.1:0-12261 GCA_045592045.1 Congzhengia sp.
ATATATCTTCCTGTGATGCGGTAGATATGTTGCTTTGCTCAAATATCTCGGCAGTTTTTGATAAATCTTCTGTTTTCATCAATACCATAAGGGCTTTGCCCTCTTTGCTGCCCAAAAATGCATACATATAATCAATACTGATCCGGGCGTCTTTTAAAACCGATAAAACAGAAGCTAATCCTCCCGAGCGGTCATCTAAATAAATGGCAATAACATCTTTTACTTTAGAAATTACGCCAATTTCAGAAAGACCGTAAATGTCGTAAGCCTTGAGCCCTAATTTTTCTTCATTCTGGGCACGCATTTCTTCAATCGTTTCACCCAGATACATAGCATAAGAGGGAGTACAGCAAAGAACAGTTGAGCCGAAGTCAATCATTGTCTGAATTTGTCTTTGAGTACTGCCGCAGAAATAGGAATAGCTGTAGCGCCTATTCTTACTGCACCATCATGTGCATCAAAACCGCCGGTAAAAAGTCCCAAACCGTAACCAACATGAAAGCTCGCTTTGGAGTTTTTTCAGCTCCTCGCGAGACATGGCCTCAAATTCTTCTTGCCACATTTTCATTTTTTACCTCTAAAACTTAAATATTGTAGCCCAAGTCAAACGCTTTTAAATTTACATCTAAGAATTTCTCGGGAACAGTGGTCCTTATAGTCTCTACCCACTTTTCGTAAGAAATGTCGGTAGATTTTGCCATAACGCCGATTAAAACTACATTTACAGCTTTTATATTGCCCGCTTCTCTTGCAAGTGAAAGGGCGTCTATTACTTTAATATCCGCCTTTGTTGCGATTTTTTCTGCTATATTTTCAGGATATTCGCACGCACCCGTAATGACAGGCATCGGGTCCATTTTCTGACTGTTTACAATGATTTTCCCGCCTTTTTTAAGGAATGGCAAAGCACGATACGCCTCCAATAATTCAAAAGCTAAAATAATGTCTGCCTCGCCCTTGTCAATTATGGGAGAAAAAACTTTTTCGCCATATTTAACATAAGTAACAACACTGCCACCTCGTTGGCTCATACCGTGAACCTCTGAAACCTTAACATCGTAGCCTTCGTTGATAACTGTATTTCCTAAAATTCTGCTGGCAAGGAGAGTACCCTGACCGCCAACGCCTACTATCATAATATTTTTAGTCATTACTCTTCCTCCTTTTCGATTGCGCCAAAGGGACAAACATTTACACAAAGTCCGCAACCATTACACTGTGTTGTATCAATTACAACCTTATCGTTCTTAACAGAAATTGCAGGACAACCTAATTTCATACACATCTTGCAGTTTTTACACTTATCGGTAATTTTGCAATGACCTGTGTACTTCACACCCTTTAAGAGTGCACAGGGACGCTGTGCAATAATAACTGAGGGTTCATCACGCTCTGTTTCTTCTTTTACAACCTTTTCAAAGTTTTTAACATCAAAGGGGTCAGCCACAACAACATGGTCAATACCCACAGCGTTGCAAAGCTTAATAAGGTCAACCTGCTTTGTCGCTTCTCCGCGAATTGTTTTTCCTGTTGTGGGGTTCTCCTGATGTCCTGTCATACCTGTGATTGAGTTATCTAAAATAATTACGGTGTTGTTGCCCTTGTTGTACACAATATCAACAAGCCCCGTAATACCTGAATGCATAAATGTTGAATCGCCTATTACGGATACGAGCTTTTTGTTAAATTCTGCACCTCTTGCCTTTGCCATACCGTGAGCGGCTGAAACTGACGCTCCCATACAGATTGTTGTATCAACTGACTGCAATGGGGCAACAGCGCCCAATGTATAACAACCGATATCACCCGATACTACAAGCCCTAATTTTTTAAGTACATAGAATGTTCCTCTGTGAGGACAGCCTGCACACATAACAGGGGGACGAACGGGAATTTGCTCGTCGATTGTCGCACTTTCAGGCGGATTTTCGCCTAAAACTGCACCTTTAATCATTGCAGGTGTGTATTCTCCCAAAAGTGTAAACGCATCCTTACCGATACAATCAACACCTATCGCTTTTAAGTGATTTTCAATAACAGGGTCTAATTCTTCAATAACAAAAATTTTGTCGT
Source organism: Congzhengia sp. (assembly GCA_045592045.1). Classification (GTDB taxonomy): domain Bacteria; phylum Bacillota; class Clostridia; order UBA1381; family UBA9506; genus Congzhengia. Next base: position 2,074 of record JAZNUA010000019.1, read on the forward strand.
ATTTTTTAGCAAACTCGATAATTTTTTTCGTAGGCAAAGGATAAACCATGCCAAGTTTTAGGTAGTCAACCTTATCGCCCAAAGCTTCTTTTGCATACATATATGCAATGCCTGCTGAAACTACGCCGATTTTAGCACCATTTTCTTCGATTGTATTTAAATCTGTTGTTTCTGCAAAATCTTCCAACGCCTTTATTCTGTCTTCCACAACAACATGACGACGGATAGCATTAGCAGGCATCATAACGAATTTGCCAATGTTTTTTTCATACGGCTTTAATTCTATGTTTTCACGCTCCTGCAGTTCAACCAAGCTCTGCGAATGAGAAACTCTGGTTGAAAGTCTTATGAATACAGGGGTATCAAATTCTTCCGAAAGTGTGAATGCCACCTTTGTAAATTCTTTGCACTCTTCAGAATCTGCAGGCTCTAACATCATAATCTTAGAAGCTTTTGCATAATGTCTTGAGTCCTGTTCATTTTGTGATGAGTGCATACCCGGGTCATCTGCCACGCAGAAAACCAACCCTCCGTTAACACCTGTGTAGCTCACTGTAAAAACAGGGTCTGCCATAACATTAAGACCAACATGCTTCATACAGCTCATAGCCCTGCTGCCTGCAATTGATGCGCCTATTGCAACTTCTGCTGCTACTTTTTCATTAGGTGACCACTCCGCATATATTTCGTCAAATTTTACAATTTCTTCAGTAATCTCTGTACTTGGTGTGCCAGGGTATGAAGCAACGACGCCAACCCCTGCCTCATAAGCACCACGAGCTACTGCCGCATTGCCCAATAATAGTTTTTTCATTATTATTTCCTTCCTATATGTAAATCTATTTTTAATTATGACACGAAATTCTGGTATAATCAAGGTTTTTATAAAAAATCAGTTAATTTCGTTCTGTTTCTTTACAACACTTTCACCACAATAAATCTGGCGAAGCTTTGGTTTTTCTATTTTGCCTGTGGGATTTCTGGGCACATCGGCAAAAATAATCTTGTGAGGTCGCTTATATCTAGGCATATCAAGGCAAAAATCAGTAATATCTTCTTCTGTTAATGTCATACCCTCTTTTACCTGAACGATAGCTGCAGCAATTTCTCCCAGTCTTGCATCTGGTAAACCAATAACCGCAACATCGGAAATTCCGTCGTGCTTTCTCAAAAAGTCCTCAATCTGTACGGGGTAAAGATTTTCGCCACCTGAAATAATAACATCTTTCTTTCTGTCAACAAGGTAAATGAAGCCGTCTTCATCTTCCTGCGCCATATCGCCTGTAAAGAGCCAACCGTCAGCCAGAACCTCGTTTGTAGCCTTTTCGTCCTTATAGTAGCAGGTCATAACGCCGGGGCCTTTTACTGCCAACTCTCCGACCTCCCCGGGAGCTACCTCGTTTCTGTTTTCGTCTACAATTTTTGTTTTCCAACCGAAGCCTGCTTTACCAATAGCACCGACCTTGTGTTCGTTTTCAACTCCCAAATGTACGCAACCAGGTCCGATAGATTCGGATAAGCCGTAGTTTGTGTCGTATGCGTGGTTGGGGAAAATCGCTTTCCAACGCTTAATCAAACTCGGGGGAACGGGCTGAGCACCTATATGCATAAGCCTCCACTGTAAAAGCTCATATTCTGATAAATCAATTTCTCCACGGTCAATTGCATCTAAAATATCCTGAGCCCACGGAACCAGCAACCAAACGATTGAGCATTTTTCATCAGACGCCGTTTTTAAAATCCATTCGGGCTTTATACCCTTTAGTAAAACTGCCTTACCGCCAACTAAAAAGCTTCCGAACCAATGCATTTTTGCACCTGTGTGATAAAGCGCTGGAATACACAAAAACACATCGTCTTTTGTCTGTCCGTGGTGTGCCTGTTCGGTCATTGCAGAGTGAAGCAGGCTCCTGTGCTTATGTAAAATTGCCTTAGGAAAACCTGTTGTACCTGATGAAAAATAAATGGCTGCATCATCGTCATCAGTTAATTTGATAGCAGGAGATTTTGATGAGCAATAAGATATAAGTTCGTCGTAGCTTTCGGCAAAGGTAGGGCAATCTTCTCCCACATAAAGCCACATTTTAACATGTTTAACCCGCGAACAAATGTCCTCTATACGACCTGTAAATTCAGGGCCGAAAATAATAATGTCCGAATCTGACAAATCCAGGCAGTATTTTATCTCGTCAGAGGTATAGCGATAGTTAAGGGGAACAGCCAAAGCCCCCGCTTTTAATGCCCCAAAGTAAATAGGTAACCACTCCAGGCAATTCATAAGCAAAATTGCTACCTTATCACCTTTTTTTACACCACGGGAAAGCAAAAAGTTCGCAAAGCGATTGGCACGCTTATTAAACTCACTCCAGGTGATTTCTTTTCTGTAAACCTCACGGGAGTTACTTTCAATCAAGGCGTACTCACGCCATGTTGTACGAGTTTGTGATTCGTGCTTGGGGTTGATTTCTACCAGGCTCACATCATTTGGGTAAAAATCTGCGTCTTTTTGTAGAATTTCTGTAATTGGCATTGTTTACTTTCCTTTCAAAAGCACACAAGAGTATGGTGGTCCATACTCTGTGTGTATATAACAATTTATTGATTTCCTAATGATTCTTTAGCGTCTACTGTTACTTTTTTGTTGTAGCATATAAACAATATCATCAACACTTTCTTTTTTGAGTTTAGGCGTAATCCAGCTGACAACAGGAACGACAACAAGACCGCCTAACATTGCGATAACACCTGAGTTGATGGGCGAAAATAAAAAAATCCCGCCCTCATGAATTAAATCCAGAGGACGAGAACAATCTCGTGGTACCACCTCGGTTCACTCAAATCTCACAATTTGAGCCTTATTGAGTACTAACATACCCTAGTTCTGTAACGGGAACGCCCGTCGTAGCCTACTAAAAATTTCGGTACGCAGCTCACGAAATGTATTTCAGCATGTTATTCGTCATTGTCTTGCAGCAACCGACAACTCTCTAAAGACTCCCAACATACCTACTTGTTTTCGGTCATCGCCTTTTTGAAGTTAATGTCATTTTAACACAATGAGCATCTAAAATCAAGTATTTTTTCGAAAAAAATGAAAAAATGTCAATACAGTAAAAACATAGGTGATTTTAGTTGACCTTTTCGCAAAAATATTATAAAATGAAGTAGGCAATAATTATATAGACAAGAGCGATGCGTACAGCAAGCTCTGTAAACCATACTCGGCAAAATAAAAGTAGGTGAAAAAATGAAATTATCTTTAGTAGTTCCTTGCTATAACGAGGAAGAAAATGTGGCGGATTTTTTACAGGAAACCAAAAATACTTTTAAAAACGATGTGGATTACGAGGTTATCTTTGTAAACGACGGAAGCCGCGACAACACAATAAAAATCTTAAAAGCTTTGTATAATGAGAATAAAGCTATTGTTCAGGTGGTGTCATTAAGTCGGAATTTCGGCAAAGAGGCGGCGATGTATGCAGGACTTAATGCGGCTTCAGGAGATTTGGTGTGCATAATTGATGCGGACCTGCAGCAGCACCCAAGAACAATTTTTAAAATGATAGAAATTTTAGATAAAAACCCCGACACAGATTGTGTTGCGGCATACCAGAAAAGACGACACGAAGGGAAAATGATGGCTTACATAAAGTCGTGCTTCTATAAAATTATAAACAAAATCTCAGATGTTAATTTTGTAAACGGTGCATCTGACTTCAGACTTATGAGAAAAAATATGGTAGAAGCTATCCTTTCTATGACAGAATATCACAGATTTTCAAAAGGAATTTTCGGGTGGGTAGGCTTTAACACCGTGTACATTCCTTATGAGGCAATTCCAAGAAAAAAAGGAAACTCGAAATGGCGGTACAAAAGCTTGTTTAAATATGCCTTTGATGGCATTATGTCATTTTCTACATCGCCCCTGCGACTTTCTACTTATGTTGGATTTTTATCATCTGTTGCATCGATAATATACTTGATTGTAGTGGTTGTCCAAACGCTCATATTCGGCATTGATATACCCGGTTATGCAACCATTGTGGTTTTAGTGCTTTTACTGGGTGGATTACAGCTTTTTTGCCTTGGTGTTTTGGGTGAATACTTTGCCAAAATGTACATTCAGGTCAAAAATCGTCCCATATATATTGTAAAGGAACATCTGAAGAACGAAAACCGAAAAAGAGATAATCTATAGGAAACAATCAAATAATATGCAGTCTGCATACGCTTGCGACTTATATGTATAGCGAATATGCCATAAAAGGAGGTGTCAGCTTTGAAAAAAATAGCAGTAGGAATTTTAGCCCATGTGGACGCGGGCAAAACCACGCTCTCAGAAGGCCTTTTATACTTTTCAGGAGAAATAAGAAAGCCAGGCAGAGTGGATAGCCGTGACACCTTTTTGGATACTGATGAAATTGAACGGGAACGAGGTATTACCATATTTTCAAAGCAGGCAGTATTTACCGTAAACGACACCGAAATCACTCTTTTAGACACGCCGGGACACGCAGATTTTGCCGCAGAAGCAGAAAGAACCTTAGCGGCTTTAGATTATGCAATTTTAGTAATCAGTGCAACGGATGGCATACAAAGCCACACAAAAACTCTGTGGGAAATGTTGGAAACCAACAATATTCCCACTTTTATATTTATAAATAAATTAGACTTGGTAAATGCAGATTTTGGGAAAGTTTTAGAAGAATTAAAAGAAGATTTTTCTGAAAATATAGTCGACTTTTTAGATGAAGATACAGAAAATATGTACGAAAATATTGCCCTGTGTGAAGAGAGTATAATGCACGACTACTTAGAAAACGGAAATATAGACATACAAAAAGTCATAACCGCTGTAAGTTTGAGAAAGATTTTCCCTGTGTTTTCAGGAGCTGCCTTAAAAATGGAAGGCGTGGATACACTATTAAATGCCCTGGATATTCTAACAGAACAAAAGCAACCTCCAAAAGAATTCGGTGCAAAAGTGTTTAAAATCGGAACTGATGACAAAGGTCAGAGGCTTACTTTTTTGAAAATTACAGGAGGTAGCCTTAAGGTTAAGGAGTTAATAGACGGCGAAAAGGTCAATGAAATAAGGATTTACTCGGGCGAAAAATATAAAAATACTGAGTCTGCAGTAGCAGGTACAGTGTGTGCTGTTACGGGACTCAGTAAAACCCATGCAGGTCAGGGCGTGGGTATAGAAAAACACACAGCAAGACTGACTATAGAGCCTATTTTTACCTATCGTGTGGTCGTTCCTAGAGGCGTTGACGCCGCAACCGTTGCTGCAAAACTTAAAATACTTGAACAGGAAGAAACCCAGCTTAATGTTATATGGAACGAGCGATTACAGGAAATACAGATAAAGCTGATGGGCGAAATCCAACTAGAAATTTTAAAGCACAGAATAAAAAGTCGCTTTGGCATAGATGTGAATTTCTTAGAAGGCAGAATAGTATATAAAGAAACAATAAAATCCAACTCCTACGGCGTAGGTCATTATGAACCGCTAAGACATTACGCAGAGGTGCATTTGTTATTAGAGCCGTTGCCTCAAGGCTCCGGAATGCAATTTGCCACAGATGTGTCAGAGGATATTTTAGATAAAAACTGGCAAAGGCTTATATTGACGCACCTGATGGAAAAGCAACACATTGGTGTTTTGACAGGCTCCCCAATAACAGATATAAAAATAACCTTAGCAGCAGGAAAAGCCCACTTAAAACACACTGAGGGCGGAGATTTTCGTCAGGCGACATACAGGGCTGTCAGAAATGGGCTTCGCTATGCAGAAAGCGAATTACTTGAACCGTATTATGAGTTTTCTTTGGAAATTCCCAAAGAAAATACAGGCAGAGCAATGACTGACTTAGAGAGAATGGGAGCAAAAGTTTCACTTCCTCACACAAGGGGTGATTTTTCGAAAATAACAGGTACAGTCGCAGCGCAACAAATACGAAATTACCATGCAGAAATAATAAGCTATACACACGGATTGGGTAAATTATCCCTCAAATTCTGCGGATATGACACCTGTATGGACCCGCAGGAAGTGATAGAAGAAATCGGATATTCTGCTGATGAGGATTTAGAGAACACTGCAGATTCTGTATTTTGCGCACACGGGTCAGGTTTTACAGTCCCCTGGAATGAGGTCAGAAACCATATGCACCTGGATTCTGCAATAAAGCCAAAAAAAGAGACAGAAAATGTTTCTGTTGTACGAAGTACATCAGCTTCTGCAACAGACAGCGAGCTTTTGAGAATTTTTGAAAAAACCTACGGCAAAGTGGAAACAAAAATACCCCAAAAAGTAATGAGAACAAAACAAGAGGTAAGACCCACAGAATTCAAGTATAACAAAAAATACGATAAAGAGTACCTTTTAATTGACGGCTACAATATTATTTTTGCGTGGGATGATTTAAAGGAAACAGCACAAGAGAGCTTAGACGCGGCTAGAAATGCGTTAATTGACAGAATGAAATCTTATCAGGCATTTTGTGATGTTGAGATTATTATAGTTTTCGATGCATACAAAGTAAAGGGAAATATAGGCGAAATTGAGCGTATAGGAGATTTGAGTGTGGTTTATACTAAAGAAGCGCAAACTGCCGACGCTTATATCGAAAAAACTGCCCGTGAACTGTCCAAAAACTACAAGGTAACAGTAGCAACATCAGACAATCTTGAGCAGATGATAGTTTTTGGCAGCGGTGCGTTCAGAATGTCTGCAAAAAGCTTTAAAGAAGAGGTAGAAGCAAAGGAAAACCAAATAAGACGCATAATTTCTGAGTATAATATAAAAAAAACCGATCAAGACTTTTTTAAAGTCATAAAAGAAAAGATAGAAAGTTTAAAAAATATAAAATAACAATAAAAAAACTTGAAAAAATTTAAACTTTATGATATAATAAATCGTCAAATGATTTTAAACCAAAGGAGTGGTTCTTAAATGAGCAGAATGATTGGTACAATATCAAGAGGTGTAAGAGCCCCTATCATTAAAAATGGAGATAATATAGTTGACATCGTTGCTTCTTCAGTTTTAGAAGCAGCACAGGAAGATGGCATTGACTTCCACGATCGTGATATCGTTGCAATGACGGAAGCTATCGTTGCAAGAGCTCAGGGCAATTACGCATCTGTTGATGATATAGCAGAGGATGTAAAGACAAAATTCGGTGGCGGAACTGTGGGGGTTATTTTTCCCATTCTTTCCCGTAACCGATTTGCGATTTGCCTTCGTGGTATAGCAAAAGGAGCAAAGAAAATAGTTTTAATGCTTTCATATCCTTCAGATGAAGTAGGCAATCACTTAATCAGTGTAGATGCTATGGACGAAAAAAATGTAGACCCATACACAGATGTGCTGACCCTTTCTCAGTATCGTGAGCTTTTCGGCTATGAAAAACACAGATTTACAGGCATTGACTATGTTGAGTATTACGGAAAACTTATAGAAGAATGCGGAGCGGAAGCAGAGATAATATTTGCTAATAACCCAAAAGCAATCTTAAACTACACAAAAAATGTTTTGTGTTGTGATATTCATACAAGAGCTCGTACAAAGAGAATTTTAAAGGCAAATGGCGGCGAAGTAGTTTTAGGGCTTGATGAAATCTTAAACGCTCCCGTTAACGGTAGCGGCTACAATGAAAACTACGGTCTTTTAGGTTCAAATAAGGCGACAGAAGACCAGGTGAAATTATTCCCCCGTGACTGCCAGCCGGTAGTTGATGCGATACAGAAAAAACTTTTTGAAGCCACCGGTAAAAAGATTGAGGTTATGGTTTACGGCGACGGTGCATTCAAAGACCCCGTGGGTAAAATCTGGGAGCTTGCAGACCCTGTTGTATCACCTGCATATACAAGCGGATTAGAGGGTACACCTAACGAGCTCAAATTAAAATATTTGGCTGATAATGATTTTGCTGACCTTTCAGGTGATGAATTAAAAGATGCCATTAAGCAAAAAATCGCAGAAAAAGATGATAATTTGGTGGGTAAAATGGCATCAGAAGGTACAACACCCAGAAGACTTACTGACCTGATTGGTTCTCTTTGTGATTTGACATCGGGCTCAGGCGATAAGGGAACACCTATCGTATGGATTCAAGGCTATTTTGATAACTATACAACCGAATAATAAAAAATAAACTAAGAGGTCATAGCAAAATGCTATGACCTCTTAATTTTATTCACACTGTTCTGCTACCTTTATCATTACTGCACATTCTATGCGCTTCTTAAACAAAGTACACCCTTGCTCATAAATTCCTGTGATTTTACCGGAGGCATGATAGGCATTAGCTGCACAGCCGCCGCTGCAATAGAGTTTTGCCCAGCAATCAGCACATTCCGGCTTTGCGTAGGCGTTACATAGCTTAAACTCATCACGAATTTCTTCTTTGGTTATCCCTTTAAAGATGTCGCCCATTTTATATTTTTCGTCGCCTACAAACTGGTGACAGGGATAAAGCTCACCCCACGGCGTAACGGCAAAATATTCTGTGCCGGAGCCGCATCCTGCAATACGCTTATAAATACACGGCCCGCCCGTCAGATCTATCATATAGTGATAGAATGTAAATCCATTGCCCGCTTTTTTTCTTCGTATCATCTCTTTTGCTAATATTTCATACTGATCACAAACGATTTTTATATCTTCATCAGTTAGCCCGTTAGGGTCATCGGGCGCACATACTACAGGCTCCATAGAAAGCTCTGTAAAGCCCAAATCAGCCATATGAAGCAAATCCTTAGTAAAATCAGGATTTCTGTGAGTAAATGTTCCTCTCATATAGTAACCTGTTCCACCGCGAGAGTCAACAAACTTTTTAAATTTAGGGACAATTATATCATAAGAACCGTCACCTGATGGAGTTTTTCTGAGAGCGTCGTGAATTTCCTTTCTGCCGTCTAAAGAAAGTACAACATTATGACACTCCCGATTGGCAAAATCAATCACATCATCATCAATAAGCATTCCGTTTGTAGTAAGAGTAAATCTGAAATTTTTATTATGCTCTTTTTCGATAGAACGGGCATAAGCCACGATTTCTTTCACCACATCAAAATTCAAAAGAGGTTCGCCACCAAAAAAATCTACTTCCAAATTGCGACGGTTGCCCGAGTTTTCAATCAGGAAATCTATTGCCCTTTTGCCTACATCAAGGCTCATTAAGGCGGACTTGCCGTGAAAATTTCCCTGAGCTGCAAAACAATAGCTGCAAGTCAGATTACAACTATGAGCAATATGTAAACATAGTGCCTTAACCTCTGTATGGCGGGCTTTAAAATCAAATGCATGGTTTTCATAAATGTCGCGGGAAAACAGCTTGCCTGCATTCTTTAAGCTATCTATGTCAGAAAATAACTCATCAATTTCATCCTCTGTTACATCGGGATTGTTTTTATATTTTTCTAAAAGGAAGTCTTTTATTTCTTCTTTTGAATTCTTTTCGTACATAGAAATTGCATCATAAGCAACCTCGTCCACAGAGTGAACGCTGCCTGACGCCATATCGAGCACTATATTGAATCCATTTAATTTGTAGCAATGTATCATAATCCGCACCTTTTTATCAAGATAAAAGGAGCTGAAAAATCAGCCCCTTTAGCTTATCTTCTTAAATTATTTGTTTTTGTTTTCGCACTGCTGGTTAGCTACGCCGCAAGAAGTTTTGCAAGCTGACTGACAAGATGTCTGGCATTCTCCGCAACCACCGTTTTCTACGCTTTTCTTTAAATCTCTTGTTTCGAGTGTTTTAATTCTAGACATAACAATCTCCAATCTGTAAAGTATTTGTGTAAAAATTATAACATACAATATTTCCCTTGTCAAGAGGTTAGCAATGTTTGAAGCGATTAAAAAATGTACAAAATATTTTATGAAAATAACACTTGCAATACTGAAAAAAATATGCTATAATACCGAGTTGTGACCGATGGAGAGATGGCTGAGCTGGTCTAAGGCGCACGATTGGAAATCGTGTAACGGCTAATACCCGTTCGAGGGTTCGAATCCCTCCCTCTCCGCCAAAAACAAGCGGTGATTTCGATAGAAATTACCGCTTGTTTTCATACTCATACACTTTTATATCCAAATTATTTTTTTGATAAGAGTTAAGGGGAAATTGTGAAAAGATAAAAGTAAAAACCGGCATTACTCTATCGAATAAT